>NZ_WAKV01000046.1 GCF_015523185.1 Thermococcus sp. | reverse complement strand
CGCGAGGACTATGAAGCAGCAGGAGGAAGGGAGATATTCCTCAGCTTTGAAGATACCAAAAACGACATCCTCATAGGCTTCCTTAGACTAAGGATTCCGAGCGAAAAAGCTCATCGGAAGGAAATAAACTGCTGTCCTTCAGCAATAGTCAGGGAGCTCCACGTCTACGGTCCTCTCGTGCCGATAGGGGGGAAGCCACGCTACGAATGGCAACACAGAGGTTACGGTAGGGAGCTTTTGAGTGAAGCTGAAAGGATTGCCCGTGAGGAGTTCGACGTAAAGAAGATGCTGGTTATAAGTGGCGTCGGAGTCAGGGAATACTACCGTAAGTTCGGCTACCGGAAGAACGGCCCCTACGTTGCTAAAAGACTAGATAGGGATTACGCTGGCTATAAAAAGAGTAAAGAGTTCGACGCGCACTTGAACACCTAAGGTCTGGCCTTTATCTCCTCTTCCATTGCCCTAAGTTGGGCCCTTTTTACGGCTTCCTCGTGGGCCTCGTCTCCTTTCTTCCCTTTTACCCTCTTAGACAGCTCCAACAGAGCTTCCTCCGGGCCATAACAGACCAAGACGTCCCCTGGCAGGATTACCATGTCGCCTCTGGGGGCCCCTATATAAACCTCCCCGTCTTTTGTTTTCCGGTATATTCCGAGAACCAGTATGCCCTCCTTGTCTAGCTCTAGTTCCCTCAAACTTTTGTTGGCAAGCCAGCTGTTCTTTTTCACCTTTATTTGAGAGATTGAGTAGCCGTGGGTTATTCCTAAAAGCTGGGTATAGTCATAGACTCTCAGCTCTGGAAAGGCTCTCTGGAGGAACCTCTTAATCCACTTTCTCATAAGCCTATCAACGGTTTTGGACGTGAAAACTATGTAGAGAACAATAAGGCTCATTATTAGGATGAGTAGATACCCTGTTGCTTCCTCTCGTCCTTTTCCAACAAATGTTAAGACCAGTGTTGCTATAACAGAAGTTATCCCAGCACTTCCAAGAAAGATTAGTATCCGAATGATTTTTCTCCTTGCAGAATGTGAAACTACGTATTCGCTTTCACTTGTGGTAAAGCCCGTTCCTGAAAAGGCCGACTGGGCCTGGAAGGAGGCGACTTCCCTTGAGAGGCCCGTCATTTCAAGGGCTACCGCTCCAATCCTGACTATTATAAGAGAAACCGTGATTGCTAAAATTAGGGAAATAAGGGCTATCAGCCCTGTTCACCCCGCGGCTGTTTTGGTCGTTGCCTCGTGTTCGGCCTTCGCGCTAAGTGCTATCGCTATGAAGTTTGCACCGCTCATTATCAGGTCAACCGATACAAAGAGCCCAATCGCCCAGAGGCTCGACCAAGGCCACTGAATAACTATCAAGAACCCCAGGATTACCGTCAGGACACCCGAGAGTGTCATCAGAGCCCACTGGCTGATGTCCCTGTTCTGGAACGCAACGCCAATCCTTATAGCACCTATTATCATCAGAGAGAAGCCCAGAACGAGAGTCAGAACTGTCGTTGCCAGAACCGGGTTTTCAAGCGTTGCTATACCGCCTATTATGTACACAACACCCATGATGATGTGTAGGGTTCTGCTCTTCCAGTCCTTGGCCTTGGCGATTCCCTGTATGACCTGCAGTGTTCCGCCGACGAGCATGAAGGCACCGAAAATGGCGACACTCGTTATGCTAACCAGGGGTAGCAACAGTAACCCGGCGAAGCCCAGCGTCATGAAGATTATCCCGAGTCCCAAAAGCCATACCCAGTTCTGCTTAACCTCTCCGTATTCCACGTTCTCACCCCCAAATTTTTTCACGAAAAGTTACTTTAAAACTTTAAAAAGTTTTCTGTGGAAATGTTACTAAAAATTCTGGGAAGTTTTATAAAGCCCTCTGCGGAGGGAAAGAGCATGCGCTTCAAACCAAGACCCTTCACGAAACCTGTGCACTTTAGGTGCCTCTACTGTCTCGACTGTTGCAGGGGGAGGCACATTTACCTTACTCTCAAGGACATCGAGGGGATAGTCAAGGCTGGCTATGACCCACAGGATTTCGTAACCTTTTCTGTCGAGGGAGATAAGATACGCTTCGTCCTTGCTATTAGGGAGTGGGATTTGGGATGCGTTTTCCACGACCCCGAGACTGGAAAGTGCAGGATTCATTCGGTGAGGCCCCTTATATGCAGGATTTACCCCTTTATGGTCTCGCGTAAGCCTCTCGGCGTTGATGGGGAGAAGCCGTTTGAATACAAAGGCGAGACCCTCTGGCTCTATTACGACGAGGGCTGTCCTGGGATAAACGCGGAGGAGCCGGAAGTCGTGATAAGCCCCGAGGAGATAGCGAAACTCGGCTTGGAGTTCGAGCAAGAGTTCGAAAGAACCGATATGAACGGCTTTGCGAAGCTTCTCGACGGGCTCGAAAAGTAGATATACAACTTCCTTCCTAACACTCCTTATGAGAGGTCTCCTGCTGACGTCCGCTTATCTCGTTCATGGCGTTCTCAACATGTCTTTTACGGGATTCCCTCGGTGATGTTTTCTGTTCTCCTTCCGCAGGGCATGTTTCGGGAAATAGCGTGGCTCCTATCCTTTCTGGTTCTCCTGTACTTCTCCCTCGGTGCACTCTCCCTTTATTACTTAGGCTTAACCACTTTGCCGAACAGGGGAAATACCTTGGAGCCATCTACTTCTCTGTAGGCCTCATCGGTTCCCTGGCAATCTGCTTTGAGCCCACTGGCGAAACGCCTGTTCTAATAGCTGTCTTCGTTCTCTGGGCTCTTTCCTCGTTCCTTGGCCTGTTTCTTATTCTATGCACCGGGAACCTGGAGGACGTCTCCCCACTTTTCACAGCTTTGACGCTACTCTTACTGCTGTTCTCCGGTGCTGTGAGCTTTCTAACGGCCCAGTGGATTGTCGAAGACTACTACGCACACCTTCACATGAGCGAAGGCATCACCAAAAACATGGGCATTATAGTCGCCCATCCCGAGAACGTTTCCATCAACGGGACGGGCTAAGCTTTTAAGTTTTCCATTGGTGGTTAGGAACATGGAGCGTGAACTCCGTTACCGGCGCGCCTCCGCATGGGAGTACGATTTGATACTCAGGGAGGCAGAGAAGTACGGCGAGCTTAAGCATAGCTTTTTCGCCGTTGTCGAGGGTAAGTTTAGGGACGTCTACGCTGTAAACGAGATGGTATGGGAGAAGATAGAAACCCTCAAGCTCAAACCCTACTCCTACGGGACGTTTGTCGGGACAATAAAGGTGGACAACCTCGTTGAGAAGTTTTACCCCAACATTGAGTTCTTCTACTTCGTTGATGTTCAGAAGAACTACGCCGTTCTGAAGCCGAAGGCCGGCTTCCTCTTCACGACGGGTAAAGACGTCCCGAGGAACGGCGTGAAGGAGTACAGCTGGCAGGGGACTAAGAAGCTCGTTATTTTCGATGAGAATGGGATAATCCTTGGCATAGGCAGGATAAACCCTGCAAGTAGGAAAAAGTTTATCCTGAACGTCACCGACATTGGCGAGTTCCTGAGGAGGAGGCGCTAGACTTTTCTAACATGACGTAACCTTTTTAAGACCTTTTGCGTAGAGCTTAATGGTAACTAAAAGTAACTAAAGGAGGTGACACTCATGATTAGGAGGGTTAAAACAGGCATCCCCGGTATGGACGAAATCCTTCACGGTGGGATTCCCGAGCGAAACGTCGTCCTTCTAAGCGGTGGTCCCGGAACGGGAAAAACAATATTCATCCAGCAGTTCGTATGGAACGGTCTTCAGATGGGTGAGCCCGGTATTTACGTTGCCCTCGAGGAGCACCCCGTTCAGGTGAGGCAGAACATGGCCCAGTTCGGCTGGGACGTGAGAAAGTATGAGGAGGAAGGACTTTTTGCAATGGTTGACGCCTTCACAGCCGGAATAGGGAAGAGTAAAGAATATGAAAAGTACATAGTCCACGACCTAACGGACATTAGAGAGTTCATAGACGTCCTCAGAGGAGCCGTCAAGGACATCGGTGCGAAGAGAGTCGTTATAGACTCCGTTACAACTCTCTACATCAATAAGCCCGCGATGGCGAGGAGCATTGTCATGCAACTCAAGAGGGTTTTGGCAGGGCTGGGAGTCACTAGTATACTTGTGAGTCAGATAAGTGTTGGTGAAAGGGGTTTTGGCGGGCCGGGTGTTGAGCATGGCGTTGACGGAATAATCCGCCTTGATTTGGACGAGATTGACGGCGAGCTCAAGAGAAGCCTTATAGTCTGGAAGATGCGCGGAACGAGCCATTCAATGAGGCGGCATCCATTTGAGATAACCGACAAGGGAATAGTGGTTTATCCGGATAAAGTCCTCAAAAGAAAGACAATAGTTGAATATTGAATAAACCTAAAGGAGGTGAGAGAATGGAGATTCCCCTGAACCCAATTGGGAGGGAGGAGATACACAGGCTTGAGAGTATACTCCTCTTTGCGACATTGTTCAGGCCAGAGGTCATAGAGCTAATCAAGGACCCGGCCGAAAGGTTAACTTGGGTCGACAGTTTGGCTGTTGCGGCAGGAGCAATAGCCAGGGAGAAGGCTGGAATGACGGTTAGAGAAATTGCAGAGGAACTCGGCAGGACTGAGCAGACTATTAGAAAGCACCTCAAAGGGGAGACCAAGGCAGGACAGTTGGTCAGAGAAACTTACGAGCTTATAAAGCAAGGCAAACTTGAGGAGCTCGTCAGAAACGTTGAGGTTCTGGCCAAAGGTGGCCAACTGGTTGCGCTTGAGGAGTACGAGAGACTCAAGAGGGAGAAGGAGGAACTTGAGAAGAAACTCAATGAGCTCAGAGAACAGGTCAGGGAGCTTGAAGAACAGAACCGCGAGCTACAGGCAAAGCTCGAGAACGTTAGGAAGGTTCTCAATGATGCGCTTGAGAGAATAAGGGAGATAGAAAAGCTCCTGTGACTTAGCCATTCCCGTTTCCGTTTTTCCTGAGGCTCTCTTCCCATGTCATTATCATGTGGGTGAATGTGTCGTCGTCCTCTTCAATGCCCCTCTTTATCTCGCTGACGTGGGCGTACTTGGCCTTGAACTGCTCGAGGATGTAGTCAACGGCCTTCTCCGGGTTGGCCTTGGTTCCGCAGGTGTAAACGTCCAGAGCCGCGTAACCTTTCTCCGGCCATGTATGTACCGAAATGTGGCTCTCGGCAACGATGACAACTCCACTGACACCCGTTGGTGAGAACTTGAAGAAGTAGCTTGACTTGACCTCCATGTTGCCGACCTTCGCCGCCTCGAGGAATATCTCTCTTATCCTGTCAGCGTCACTGAGTACTTCCGGGTCACAGCCAGCGGCCTCAACAACGTAGTGAAAGCCGATGGTCTCTATCTCGCTCATGGCTTCTCACCTGAGGGGTGGGTAGTTTGCTCCCTTTTTAAAGTTAATCCCGGAAGCGAACGGGAATAAACGGGCAGTTTCGGTTCTGAACTGACTGGAACGGAATTTTATGGATTTAAACTGAAAGTTTTTGGTAGTTTTTGAATAATCCCGTTATCCTCTGCTAAAATTGGCTTTGAGGCGAGTGAAATCTTTTAAACCTTTCTGGTGAGCGGTGCTCAACTTAAACCAGCGAACCACTAATTTTAAAACCCACCCTTCAAATTAACCACAAGTTGGGCTTACAAACTCTTAGGGGTGAACGTATGGCCAGGAAGAAGGCTGAAAAGCCCGGTGAAACAAATGAATTCCGGGCAAAAAAGCGCGAAAAGTTGAGATTCTTAGCTGAGATGGAACCAAAGAAGATGATAATCTACCCGCTTGCGGTTTTCATAATCGCACTACTCATACTGGCAGTTCGGTTTCCTCCGCTTGGCATTGACCTGAAGGGCGGTGTCGTGGTAACCGCCTACGGTGTGAACGCCAATCCCGATACGATTGAAAAGTGGCTGAGCAACGAGCTTGGAGTTCAGGTCACCGTCGAGAGTTTCACAAGCGTTGAGGGGACCAAGGGAATCCGTGTTTACGCTCCCACGGGAGTTGACCCAGTCAAAATAATCAACATCCTGAAGCAGAAGTATCCCAACGCCGAGTACACCCACAGCGAAGTCCTTCCAACGTTTGGAGAGCTTGCTAAGAAACAAGGAATAAAGGCAATAACCTTTGCTTTCATAGCAATGGCCGTTGTGGTATTCCTGTTCTTCAGGAACCCTGTCTCATCTCTGGCGATAATATTCTCGGCCCTTTCGGACATGACAATAGCCGTTGCAATGATGGGTGTCTTCGGCATTCAGCTTACCACTGCAACAATAGCCGCGCTCCTGATGCTCATTGGTTACACCGTTGACAGTAACATACTTCTCACGACAAAACTGACGAAGAGAAAGGAGGACACCATCGAAGAGGCCTATCTGAGTGCCGTTTCAACGGGCTTTACAATGAGCACTACAACCCTTGGAGCACTCTTCATGCTCTGGCTGATTTCGACATCTCCAACGATAGACAACATAGCTATAGTCCTCATCTTCGGTCTCCTCGCCGACTTCATGAACACCTGGATTTTCAATGCTGGAGTTCTGAGGTGGTATCTCTCAACAAGGGGGGTTAAGGCATGAACAGGAAGCTTAAGAGGCTCCTTTTCAACTGGAGGATTATCCTCCTTATCCTGTTCCTCGTAGGCTCTGTGGCGACCCTCGCCATGCGTCCTCTCACGTATGGTATTGACATAGCGGGTGGAGTTGCAATTATAGCCCAGACCGAGCATCCCGTTGACTCAAAGACCATGGAGCTTGTTGTTGAATCCCTTCAGAAGAGGCTCAACACCTTCGGTTTGAGGGATATACAGGTTCAGGGGCAGGGAAACGATATAGTTGTTGTCAAGGTTGCCAACGTAACGAATGCAGAAGAGGCAAATGCCCTCAAGAAGGTCATTGAAAGCCAGGGTGTATTCTACATGGAGTTCGACGGTGTAATCTTTGGAACGGGCAAGGACATAGTTTACGTCGGGCCCCCTCAAATAAAATCCGATGGCAGTTGGTCTGTTCCATTTAGAATATCTAAGGTAGCAGCTGAGAAGTTCGCAAAGTTGGCCAAGGGAAAAGCCGGATGGCCCGTTGACATGTTTCTTGACCCTCCAGCTAACTCACTCCTCGTAGTCCCTAAGAGCATATATGACCTCATGAATAGCACAACCTTCAATGCCCAGGCTCCTCAGGCTCCTACTCTGCTCCAGAGAATCCACAAGGCACTTAACATAACTACCGTTACCTATGCCAACCAGAGTGCAGAGGAGCTCAAAAAGCTGGCCGATGGGAAGCCCATAGTTCTAGTTGATGTTGGTGAGAACCTTGTTAGTTCCCTTAAGTCTATGAACGTGAGCGTTCGCTACGTTCCCAGGCAGAGTGGCGTTAGCGATACCCAGTTTATTAGGAGCGTCCTCGGTCTCTATGGCCCCTACTCCCTTGGTGAGGGACTTGCCAATGGGGAGCCCCAGACAGACGTTCAGATAAGTGGCCAGGCCCCTGATAGGCTTACTGCGGAGCAAGAGGCCAAGACGGTCTATACTGTCCTCAAGAGTGGTTCCCTCCCGGTTAAGCTCAAGGTTATAGGAATGCAGTTCATCTCACCAAAACTGGGTCAGGACTTCAAAAAACAGGCACTGTACGCTGGAATAGGCGCCCTGATAATGGTACTGTTGCTCGTCTACTTCCATTACAGGAAGTGGAAGATAGCTATCCCCATCGCCAGCACGAGCCTCTTCGAGGTGACTATAATCCTTGGAATCGCGGCACTGATAAAGTGGAACCTCGACCTGCCGAGTATAGCGGGTATAATAGCCGCGATTGGTACAGGTGTTGACCAGCAGATAGTTATAACAGACGAGCTACTTGGGGGAGAGAGGTCAGTTAGAATAAAGAGGCGCGCCAGCAGTCTCAAGAGAATAGGAAGGGCGTTCTTCATAATATTCGCTTCGGCGGCAACCACAATAGCGGCGATGAGCTTCCTCCTCGTTTACTTTGTAGGGACCCTGAAGGGCTTTGCCGTAACGACCATAATCGGTGTCCTCATAGGAATCTTCGTTACGAGGCCGGCCTACGCCGAGATAGCCAAGTACCTCATCGGTGAGGAGTGATGTATGTCATCATAATGGGTGCCGGCAGGGTTGGCTATCTAGTGGCCAAGATGCTCGAGGAAGACGGCCACGACGTTACCATAATAGAGATGAACAGGGAAAGAGCAAAGGAACTCTCGATGCAGATAAACGGTCTTGTTATCGAGGGCGACGCGACTGACCCCAAGACCCTCGAAGAGGCCAATATAAAGCAGGCAGATGCTTTCGCCGCTTTAACTGGCAAAGACGACGCCAACTTATTGGCATGCATACTGGCCAAGAACCTCAACCCCAACGTCAAGACCTCGCTTAGAATAAGTAATCCCAAAAACCGGAGAATCTTCGAAGAGGTCAAGGACCTGAAGAAGTACTTCGACTTTGTAATCTCCCCCGAAGAGATAGCCGCTGAATACATAAGCAGGAATATCGTTACGCCGGGCTTTGACAGGGTTCTCTTCCCTAAGGAAGGGGCTGAGATAGTGAGGTTTAACATCGACGAGAACAGCAGGATTGCAGGGAAGCTCGTCAAGGAGCTCAACCTCCCGAAAGACGCGTTGATTATAGCGGTTTACGACGAGAAGGGGAACCTCATAATCCCCTCAGGCGATACAAAGCTCCCCGAAAGGGGCCAGGTCATAGTCTTTGCCAAGAACTCGGTTCTCAAGGAAGTGAAGGAACTTTTAGAAGGAGGGTCCGAGCCCTAAAATTGGACGAAAATGAATGCACACTTTTAATCATTTTTTCATTTCTGTACTTCAAAACCATAAACTATTTAAACCAATTAGGAAAGCCAAAGTTGGCGAAAAGTTCAGCTGTTTTCGGGGTCATCGGAGGGACGGCTCATGGAGGACGTCATCAAGCGGATTGTTGATGCAGAAAAGGAAGCAGAGGAGCGCATTGAACGAGCTAAGGAGGAAGCAAAGTCTATAGTCCTGAAGGCCAAAGAAGAAGCGAGAGCAATAGAGGAGGAAATCCTGGCCAAAGCTCAGGTTGAGGCTGATTCCCTTATCCAAAAGGCTAGGGAAGAGGGTGAGGCCGAGGCTAGGCGGATTCTTGAGGAGGGGGAGAATGAAATAGAGTCCCTCCGCTCAAAGGCCGAGGCTAACTTTGAAACTGCAATAGTCCGGGCAATAGAGCTTGTGAGAGGGGGCTGAAATGTTCAGGCCCGAGGAAATGGTCAAGCTTGATGTTATAACACTCAATCGCTACAAGGACGAACTGCTAACTTACCTCCACGAGGCCGGACTCGTTGAGATTCGCGAGCTCGATGTTAAGTTAGCCCAGAGAGATGCTCCCAACGAGTACCACAGGAAGGCCGCGTCCTACAGCATAACCATCTCTCGCCTTGTTGATTTCCTGAGGGCACACAAGAAGACCTCTGGAGGGGGACTGAAGGAGTTTTTCTTCCCCAAGGAGAAGCCCAAGAGGACCTACCGCTATGAGGGCCTTGAGAAGCTCATTAAGGACGTTGAGGATTTTCTGGCCAGAGTTGAGCCAGAAATAAAGGCGGTTGAGGGAAAACTCAGTTCCCTTCAGACGGAGATAGAAAAGATTAAAGAGGCAATATCCACCTTAGAGTTGCTCTCCGTGTTTAGGCTCCCGGTTGAGTATCTCAGGCACAGCGGCCTCGTTGAAGTCAACGTTGGTTCCGTTGAGAGGGTCAAGCTTTCTGCTCTCCTTGATGACCTGAAAAAAATTACGGAGGGCAGGGTTGCAATCGTGAGTAAAGACGCCGGTGACAGGGCACTCCTCGTTATAGCGAACCTCTCCAAGGACCACGACAAGGTAAACTCCGTCCTGGCTAAGCACTCCTTTGAGAGGATTGAGGTTCCAGAGGGCGAGGGAACTCCGGGAGAGCTCGTCGGTGAGTACCGGAGGAAGCTTGACGCAAAGCTCAGGGAGCTTGACGATGCCAGAAAGGAAGCAGAGAAACTCGCCGAGAAGTACTACGACGACGTTGTCTTTTACCAGGAGCTCATGGAGAACGAGCGTGACAAGGCCAACGTCCTTCCAAAGCTTGCCAGAACCAACATGACCTTTGCCTTAACCGGCTGGCTTCCGCGCGTTGACGTTCCTAAAGTCCTCAAGGGAATAAAGAAGGTAACCAAGGGCAAGGCATACATAAACGTCCGCGAGCCAAGCAAAGAAGAACTCGAAGAGATTCCGATAAAGCTCAAGAATCCAAGATGGGCAAGACCCTTCGAGATGCTGACCGAGATGTACGGTGTCCCGAGGTACGACGAGATAGACCCGACACCAATAATAGCCTTCACCTATTCTTTCTTCTTCGGCTTCATGCTTACGGACTTCATGTACGGCCTCATAGTAGGAATAGTTGCCGCACTGCTCGTCAAGGGCCACAAGAAGTTCGACGATGGAACTTACAAGTTCGCCTACACCCTGCTAATAAGCTCGTTCTTCACGATGCTTATGGGAATCCTCTTCGGCAGTTACTTCGGCAACGCCGCTGATATAGTCCTTCAGTATATCACCGGAAACCCGAACGCTCACGCCTGGCGCATAATAGACCCTCTCAGGGAACCGCTCCCGGTGCTCCTCGCGGCGTTGGGAATAGGACTGGCTCACCTCTTTGTTGGTTATAGCATAGGCTTTTACCTCAAGTGGAAGAACGGTGACAGGAAAGGGGCTGTCTTTGAACAGCTTCCGTGGGTACTGATAATACTCAGCATAGCCTTCTTCGTCACGAAGAACCCCTCGCTTGTCCTTGGTGCTAAGGCTCTCTTCGGAGTCGGCATAGTCCTCTTTGCCATTGGAGAGATAATCAGCAACGGTGGACTCGCGGCTCTGATGATAATATCGGACTTCTTTGGTTTCGTCGGAACCTGGCTCAGCTACGCCCGTCTGATGGCGCTGGCTCTGGCAACGAGTGGAATAGCGATGGTCGTTAACGTCCTTGCTGCAATGGTCTGGGGAATCAAGATAAGCGTCGTTCCGCTGGGAATAGTAATCGGCCTAATAATCTTTATCGGCGGTCAGTTGTTTTCGACCGCCATAAACGCCCTTGGAGCCTTTGTTCACTCGCTCCGTCTCCAGTATGTTGAGTTCTTTGGAACGTTTTACTCGGGCGATGGAAAGCCCTTCAACCCTTTCAAGGCCAAGAGGGAGGTTTCAAAACTTGAGTTGAAAGCTGATGGAGGTGCATGAAGGATGGACCCGATAGTTTACGTATCCCTTGGTGCGGCCCTCGCGGCCGGTCTCGCTGGAGCGGCTTCGGCCTTCGGTGTCGGTGTTGCCGGTGCCGCGGCCGCTGGAGTGGTTGCAGAGGACGAGAAGAACTTCAAGAACGCGCTGATACTCGAAGGTCTGCCGATGACCCAGAGTATCTATGGTCTCATTACGCTGTTCCTCATACTGCTCAGTGCCGGCATAATCGGTGGCGGTTTTAGGTTCGCACAGCCAACGACAGACAACCTCGTTAAGAGTGCCATCCTCTTCGGTGCCGGCCTTACCGTTGGCCTCACCGGTCTCTCAGCCATACCGCAGGGTATCATAGCCAGCGCTGGAATCGGTGCCGTCGCCAAGAACCCCAAGACCTTCACCCAGGGCATCATCTTCGCGGCTATGGCCGAAACAATGGCAATCTTCGGTCTCGTCGGTGCGCTCATCATGATAGCCACCGGCGTTGGCTTCTGAGCCCTCTCCTTTTTACAGCTTGAGGAGGATTGAAGATGGAAGGGGCTGAACTGATAATCCAGGAGATAAACAGAGAGGCCGAGCAGAAGATACAGTACATACTCAGCGAGGCCAGAGAAGAGGCCGAGAGGCTCAAGGAAGAAGCAAGGAAGAGGGCCGAGTCAAAAGCCGAGTGGATACTCAGAAAGGCAAAAACTCAGGCCGAGATAGAGAAGCAGAGGGTCATAGCCAACGCCAAGCTCGAAGTTAGGAAGAAGAAGCTCGCCGTTCAAGAGGAGCTCATCAAAGAGGTAATCGAGTCCCTCAAGAAGAGGCTTGCGGACCTTCCGGAGGATGAGTACTTCCCGATGCTCGTTGAACTAACCGTCAAGGCCGTTGAGGAGCTCGGCGTTGATAAGGTTCTCGTTCGCTCAAACGAGAGAACACTCAAGCTCATCGTTGAAAGGCTCTCCGAGTTCAGGGAGAAGCTCAAAGAGGCCCTCGGAAAGGACATTGAAGTTACAATTGGCGAGCCAATCCAGACAATCGGTGGTGTCCTCGTCGAGAGCTCCGACGGGAGTGTGAGAGTTGACAACACCTTTGAGGCCAGGATAGAACGCTTTGAAAGCGAGCTGAGGGCTACGATTGCCAAGGCCCTCTTCGGGTGATGCGAATGGAGCCAATAGTGGGAATCCTTGACACAACGCTTGCCGTTATATTCACGTGGGTTACCTACAAGACCGGTCAGTACATCTACAAGTATACCCCTTACTCCTACCCCAACGCTAGGATTAAGGCCATGGAAGCGAAGCTCCTCAGCGAGCAGAAGTTCAACGAGCTGGCCGAGAGCAGAACCCTCCAGAACTTCGTTGTCAACCTAGAGGACACCGACTACAAGGACTACCTCGCCGACGTTTCAAGCTACTCCATAGAGGAAATCGAAAGGGCATTGGAGAGGGCCCTCGCTGGAACCTACGGGCTCATGTTCAAGATACTGCCAAAGCGTTCCAGGGGCTTCTTTGAGCTCCTACTCGAGGGCTGGGATGTGAGAAACATAGCCAACGTGGTCAAGGCGAAGCTCGCTAACGAATCGGCCAGTGACTATATAGTGGAGCTTGGAACCATGCTCCCCAAGGTCAAGGCCATGGCCGAAGCTAAAACCTTGGAGGAAATCCTTGTCATACTGGAGGGAACTCCCTACGAGGATGTCTACCAGAAACTTCTCCTCGGAGAGATAGACGTCACCAAGTTTGAAACCGAGCTTTACAGGATGTACTATGCCAAGCTCCTCGCCTATGCCAAGTCTAGAAAAGACGAGGAGAGGGCCATACTCGAGGAGTTCGTGAGGCTTTTGGTGGATAGGGTTAACATCCTCACAGCCCTGAGAGCTAAGAAGGCCGGCCTCTCCGCGGAGGAGATAAAGCCCATGCTAATCCCGGGTGGAACCGTTAAGCTCGACTCGCTTTTGCACGTTGATTCCTTCGACATGGCCCTAGCTGAGCTCGACTCTACAAAGTACGGTCCTGTCATTAGGGACGTCAGGGAGGAAATCGAGAAGGACCTGAGTGTCCTCGAGAAGGCCTTCAGCGACTACATAATCGAGAGAATTTCCGAGCTCGAACGCTTCTATCCGCTCAGCATCGCAACGCCACTGAGCTACATCCTCAGAAAAGAGAGGGAAATGAGGAAGCTAAGGGCCATAGCAAAGCTCATAGAGAATGGAGTCAAACCAGAGCGTATAAAGGAACTCGTGGGTGAGGTGGCATGAAGATAGCCGTCCTCGGTGACAGGGACACTGCCCTCGGCTTTAAGCTGGCCGGGGTTCACGAGGTTTATTCCTTTGAGGACAGCCCCCTCGACATGGAGAGGCTGAAGAACAAGCTTAACGAGCTCATAGAGAGGGGCGACGTTGGGATTATACTCATAACCGAGAGGTTTGCCCAGAGGATTGAGTTGCCTGACGTTACAATTCCAATCATCCTTCAGGTGCCGGACAAGTCCGGCTCTAAGTTTGGTGAAGAGGCCCTCCGCGAGATAGTCAGGAGGGCAATAGGTGTTGAGCTTAAGAGGTGAAGGGAAATGGGAAGGATAATTCGCGTTACCGGACCACTCGTCGTTGCAGACGGCATGAAAGGGGCCAAGATGTACGAGGTCGTTCGCGTCGGTGAGATGGGTCTCATTGGAGAAATCATCCGTCTCGAAGGCGACAAGGCGGTTATCCAGGTCTATGAGGAAACTGCAGGTATAAAGCCAGGTGAACCCGTCGAGGGAACCGGTTCGTCGCTCAGCGTCGAGCTCGGTCCTGGACTGCTCACCTCAATGTACGACGGAATTCAGAGACCGCTTGAAAAGCTTCGCGAGCTTAGCGGAGACTTCATAGCGAGAGGTCTTACCGCTCCAGCTTTGCCGAGGGACAAGAAGTGGCACTTCACGCCAACCGTTAAGGTGGGCGACAAGGTCACCGGTGGGGACGTCCTCGGTGTCGTTCCGGAAACGAGCATCATCGAGCATAAAATCCTCGTTCCCCCATGGGTCGAGGGAGAAATCATTGAGATAGCCGAGGAAGGTGACTACACCGTTGAGGAGGTCATAGCCAAGGTCAAAAAACCCGACGGAACCATCGAGGAGCTCAAGATGTACCACAAGTGGCCTGTCCGTGTCAAGAGGCCCTACAAGAACAAGCTCCCGCCAGAGGTTCCTCTCATCACTGGACAGAGGACCATAGATACCTTCTTCTCCATAGCCAAGGGTGGAACTGCCGCTATCCCTGGCCCGTTTGGTTCAGGTAAGACCGTCACTCAACATCAGTTGGCCAAATGGAGTGACGCTCAGGTGGTTGTTTACATTGGTTGCGGTGAGCGCGGTAACGAGATGACCGACGTGCTTGAAGAGTTCCCCAAACTGAAGGACCCGAAGACTGGAAAGCCCCTCATGGAGAGAACCGTTTTGATAGCCAACACCTCCAACATGCCGGTCGCTGCCCGTGAGGCGTCCATCTATACTGGAATCACCATAGCTGAATACTTCCGCGACCAGGGCTATGACGTCGCTCTGATGGCCGACTCAACGAGCAGGTGGGCGGAAGCGCTCCGTGAAATCTCGGGCCGTCTGGAAGAAATGCCCGGTGAAGAGGGTTATCCTGCTTACTTGGCCTCAAAGATAGCGGAGTTCTACGAGAGAGCAGGTCGCGTTGTTACACTTGGAAGTGAGCCGAGGGTTGGTAGCGTCTCCGTCATTGGAGCGGTTTCACCGCCCGGTGGTGACTTCAGCGAGCCGGTCGTTCAGAACACTTTGAGGGTCGTCAAGGTCTTCTGGGCCCTCGATGCTGACTTAGCCAGGAGGAGGCACTTCCCGGCAATCAACTGGCTGAGGAGCTACTCCCTCTATATCGACGCAGTCCAGGACTGGTGGCACAATAACGTTGACCCAGAGTGGAGGAAGATGCGCGACACAGCGATGGCCCTCCTCCAGAAGGAGGCTGAACTGCAGGAGATAGTCAGAATCGTAGGTCCGGATGCACTGCCAGACAGGGAGAAGGCTATACTCATCGTCACAAGGATGCTCCGTGAGGACTACCTCCAGCAGGATGCCTTCGACGAGGTCGACACCTACTGCCCGCCCAAGAAGCAGGTTACAATGATGCGTGTAATCCTCAACTTCTACGAGAAGACCATGGAGGCGGTTAACAAGGGCGTTCCGGTTGATGAGATTGCCAAGCTCCCTGTCAGGGAGAAGATTGGTCGTATGAAGTTCGAGCCGGATGTGGAGAAGATTAGGGCCCTCATAGATGAAACCAATGCCCAGTTTGAGGAGCTCTTCAAGAAGTACGGAGCGTGATGCTCATGCCGGGAATGGAGTACTCAACAGTTAGCAAGATTTACGGGCCTCTCATGATAGTCGAGGGCGTCAAGGGAGTGGCCTACGGTGAGGTCGTTGAGATAGAGACCGAGAGCGGGGAGAAGAGAAAGGGACAGGTTCTCGAGGCTAGGGAGAACCTCGCAATAGTCCAGGTCTTCGAGGGAACTCGCGATTTGGACGTCAAGAGCACGCGCGTCCGCTTTACCGGTGAGACCCTTAAGGTTCCCGTTTCAATGGACATGCTGGGTAGGATATTCAACGGTATCGGTAAGCCCATCGACGGCGGACCGGAAATAATTCCTGAGGACAGGAGAGACGTCCACGGTGCGCCACTCAATCCAGTGGCAAGAGCCTACCCAAGGGACTTCATTCAGACAGGTATTTCAGCAATAGACGGTATGAACACCCTCGTCAGGGGTCAGAAGCTCCCCATATTCAGTGGCTCTGGTTTGCCACACAACATGTTAGCTGCACAAATAGCGAGGCAGGCTAAGGTCCTCGGTGAGGAGGAGCAGTTCGCGGTGGTCTTCGCGGCAATGGGTATCACCTATGAAGAGGCCAACTTCTTCAAGAAGAGCTTTGAAGAGACAGGAGCCATAGAGAGGGCCGTTCTGTTCCTTAACCTAGCGGACGACCCTGCCATCGAGAGAATCATCACCCCGCGTATGGCCCTTACCGTGGCTGAGTACCTAGCCTTCGACTACGACATGCAGGTTCTGGTTATACTCACCGACATGACAAACTACGCCGAAGCTTTACGTGAGATTTCTGCCGCTAGAGAAGAGGTTCCCGGAAGGCGCGGTTATCCGGGTTACATGTACACCGACTTGGCTACAATCTACGAACGTGCTGGAAGGGTTAGGGGCAAGAAGGGAAGCATAACCCAGATGCCTATCCTTACCATGCCCGACGACGACATAACCCACCCGATTCCAGATTTGACTGGTTACATTACCGAGGGTCAGATAGTTCTCAGCAGGGAACTCCACAGGAAAGGTATCTACCCGCCGATTGACGTTTTGCCCTCGCTCAGCCGTCTGATGAAGGACGGTATCGGTAAGGGAAGGACCAGGGAAGACCATCCACAGCTTGCCCAGCAGCTCTACGCTGCTTACGCAGAGGGGCGCTCGCTTAGGGACCTCGTCGCCGTTGTTGGTGAGGAGGCTTTGAGCGAGACTGACAGAAAGTACCTCAAGTTCGCGGACAGGTTTGAGCGTGAATTCGTCGCCCAGAGGTATGATGAAGACAGGAGCATCTTTGAAACATTGGACCTCGGATGGGAGCTCCTCGCGGAACTTCCGGAGAGCGAGCTCAAGCGTGTCAGGAAGGAGTACATCCTCAAGTACCACCCGAAGTACAGAAAGAGGGGCGAGTGAGCCCCTACCAAATTTTTAGGTGGTCGAGATGGCAGAACTGCTCAACGTGAAGCCGACGCGAATGGAGCTCCTTAACCTGAAGAGACGTATTACCTTAGCTAAAAAGGGCCACAAGCTCCTCAAGGACAAGCAGGACGCCCTAGTGATGGAGTTCTTCACTATCTACGACGAGGCCCTCAACCTTAGGAAGGAACTGAACCTCAAGATGAGAGAAGCCTTCGAAGCCCTCCAGATGGCCGAGATTGACGTCGGAACCCTCCGCCTTAGGGAGATAAGCCTCTCGGTGAACCCGAATAGGGAAGTGGAGATTAAGAAGAGGAACGTCATGGGGGTTCCGGTTCCACTCATCGAGGCTGAGTCATTCAAGAGAAACGCTGGGGAGAGGGGTTACGCCTTCGTTTCGAGCTCGGCCAAGGTTGACCTTGTGGCTGAAAAGTTCGAGGAGGTTCTCGATTTGGCCGTTCGCCTTGCCGAGGTCGAGGAAACTCTCAAGAGGCTCGCAAAAGAGATAGAGGTTACCAAAAGGCGCGTTAACGCGCTGGAATACATCATCATACCGAGGATGGAAGCTACCGTCAAGTTCATCAAGCAACGCTTAGACGAGATGGAGCGCGAGAACTTCTTCAGGCTGAAGAGGGTTAAGGCCTTAATCGAGGCCAGAAGCGGTTCCTGAGCCCTTTACGTTCCCCTTTTTCTAAGGAGCGTTTATGTAGGTGCTTGTGTAGGCAAATCGCTTAAATATACCCTTCTCCTAATTAAGCTGGGGGGTGAGCAATGGGGGAGTACTTTATACAGCCGGGTTTAGACCCCAGGAAGGACCACGTCCTTTACAGAGATGATGAGCATCTCGTGGTTTACCTCGGCACCCAGGAGGGAGGGGAGGACGTTGACGTTAACAGCTACCTCATAGTCAGCAGGGGCAAGGGAATCCTCATAGACCCCGGAGGATACAAGATTTTCTCCAAGGTACTGGCAAACGCCTCTAAGTACATTGACCCGAGGGACATCGAGTACATATACATTTGCCACCAGGACCCGGACGTTGCCGGTAGTCTGCCCCTCTGGAGGGAAGTCAGCAACGCGAAAATCATAGTTCACTGGCTCTGGACGAGGTTTCTGCCACACTTCGGCTTTGAAAACATTGGCTCCGTTGTTCATGAGCTACCGGACGAAGGAGAGACTATGACCTTCGGTGCAACTACTTTGGAGTTCATACCCGCTCACTTCCTCCACAGTCCGGGACAGTTCTCAATATACGACCACAGGAGCAAGTTCCTCTTTACGGGGGACATCGGCATAGCACTCCTCGATGAGCCATACATTGTTGTTGAGAACATTGAGAGGCATATTCAGGCCATGAGACCCGTTCACGAGAGACTAATGCCGACGAACAGAGCAATAAAGGCTTGGCTTGACAAAGTGAAGTTCCTCGACGTTGAGGCCATACTGCCCCAGCACGGGGCGATTATTCCTAAAAAGTTCATACCCCGCTTCTATGACTTTCTCGAAAACCTGAAGTGTGGCATTGACCTGCTCCGATGAGGTGATAACATGAACGTCAGGAGCATCGAGAAAGCCTCCAGCGCACTTGCCCAGTCTGTTAGGATAAAAACCTCCAGCAGGGAATCGAGCAAAATTATAGACGAATTAGCCGAGCAGATTAGCGGGCAGTTCCTTGAGAACAACATGGTAATTATTGAGAACATAGAAAAGCTTTCTCAAGTCATGAGGGAGCTCGAAAGGTTTCAAGAGGAATTTCTACCCTTCTTTAAGCGTTTTGAGGTCTTCGCTCAAGAATTTAACACTCTCGTTGAAAACCTCGAATACGTTTCGAGGATAAGCGACTCGATAGCAAGCGTGGCGAAGCAGACTAACCTTGTTGCCCTCAACGCCTCTATAGAAGCGGCCCGCGCTGGCGAAGCCGGAAGGGGTTTTGCGGTTGTTGCCGACGAGATTAGGAAGATGGCGGTTCAGACAATGAATCTCGCCAAGGAAATCAAGGACTTCAACACGAGGGTAATGGGCCAGCTTGAAACCCTCCGAGACGCTCTGGCAGTTATGGACAGGATTAAGGAGGGAACGGAGATACTCGGGAGAGATATAGAGGCAATGGTCGAGATTAGCACGGTTTTAGATGAAATTTCGCGCGAGCAGGAGGATATTGTAAACGACATAAAGAGGCTCAAGGGAATAGCTCTTGCATTGAGAAAGTTTGCAGACATGCAGGACAAGTACAATAAAGAGTTGGCCACTCTCCTAAGGATGATGGTCAGCGAGTACGCGAGAGAACAAAGGGAAAAGTAGTGGGGTGTTTGTCATGACGAAGAGGCTTTACTACTCTGACCCCTACCTTAAAGAAACGACTGCCAAAGTTGTTGAGGTTAAGAACCTCGGGAACGGCCTCGTTGAGGTTCTCCTCGACAGGACGATATTCTATCCGGAAGGCGGTGGCCAGCCCTCGGACAGGGGGCTTATCGAGGGTAAAGGGTTCACGATTGAGGTCACCAAGGTTAAGGAGCGCGATGAAATCTGGCATGAGGGGATAATCGAAGGAAGGATTCCAGAAAAGGGGGAGGAAGTGAGGCTCAAGCTCGACTGGGACTGGAGATACGAGAACATGAAGAACCACACGGGACAGCACATCCTCTCGGCGGTCCTCAAGAAGCTTTACGACCTCGACACGACAGGTTTCCAGATTTTCGAGCATTACAACAAGATTGAGGTCAACGGAGAACTCGACTGGGAAGTTGTTACAAGGGCCGAAATCGAGGCCAATAGAATAGTCTCCGAGGGGCTTCCTGTAACAGTTGAAGAGTTTAAGTACCTTCCAGATGACATCGTTAAGACGCTGAGAAAGCACGTGAGCAAGGTAACCGACAGGGTCAGGATAGTGAGCATCGGTGACGTTGACAGAACACCCTGTGGGGGAACTCACGTTAAGAACACTTCCGAGATAGGTTTCATCAAGGTTATCCGCTTCTACAAGAAGTCCAAGAACCTCTGGAGAATAGAGTTCGTCGCCGGTAACAGGGCCCTGAGGACGCTCAACGAGCTCCTCGAAGACTACTGGAATTCCCTCGAGGAGATGCCCAACAAGAACAGGCCCCTCCTTGACAGGGTCAGGGAGCTGAAGAGAGAGATTGACTCCCTCGAAGGGAAGATTGATGAGCTGAGGCACGAGCTCTGGCGCTGGAAGGGGCTTGCCCTCATAGACAAAGCGGAGGAAATAGGCGACTACAACGTGGTTGCCCTCGTCGAGAAGTGGCCCATGAAGGACGCTCAGGCCTTTGCTGTAAACTTCGTCAAGGAAAACCCTGGCTCAATACTCCTCCTTGCAAGCGAGGAGTACGCCCTCTTCGCCAGGAACGAGGAAGTTGAGGTTTCGATGAATGAACTCCTTCAGAGGGTCATCGAGGAGCTCGGCGGGAAGGGCGGTGGAACTGACAACCTAGCTAGGGGAAGGGTTGAGGCGGAACCGGAAGACGTTCTCGACGTTGCAAAGGAAAAGTTAAGGGAAATCATCTCCGTATAAGTTCTATCTGGTTCTCTTCTATCCCAAGTTTTTTAAGGACGATTTTCCACTGCTCCTCCGGCACTTCTGGCTTCTGAAGTTCTCTCTCAGCTTTCTCTCTGCTTATGAGGCCGTAGCGAACCAGAGCCGCTATTCGCCTGTGCTCAAAGCTGTGACCGTGTTTTTCCCAGTAGAGTTGGAGAGTAGGTCCAAGAACGAGGCAGTTCGTGGTGTATCCAGGCAATTCTGGGAACTCAAAGGGGAGCTTTTTCAGGATTTTAAAGCGCTCTTCCTCTGTCATCATGGAGAGAAGCCTTATCTGAACGATTCCACCGCTCATAAGTCTGTATGGATGGTGGCCGAATGGTAACTCGTGGCCGGTTATAATGTACCTATAGCCGTTTTTCAAGGCGTACTTTCTTAGCTTCTCCATTGTTCTTTTTGAACATGCCCTGCATGGGCTCTGGGCCTTCAGAAGGGCGTTTCTGAATATGTCCGAGTAGTCATATCGCAGAATCTTGAAGGGAACGTCAAGGTGTTCCGCTATCCTTCTCGCGTTCTTTATGGCCTTTTCCGACATGAGCCCGTGGTCTATCATGACAGCTTCAAGTTCCGGAACTTTGTAGACCTCCTTCGCCAGGTAGAGGGCAACAACGCTGTCTTTCCCGCCGGAATAGGCAACTATTGCCCTATCAACGTTTATCATGAGTCCTTCAAGCTCTTCTCTCACTTTCTTCCTGTCTATTGGGTGCCTCAGGTAGACCTGACATTCGCGGCATACTGGTCTTCCGTTCACTACCTCTATTCTCGACGTTCTCTCATCGTTAACGCAGAGCGAACACTTGAGCATAAAAAGGGAAACAGAAAAGGCCTTTATATCATTTTTCAAAGCGCGAAGCTAAAGACCTTCCACCGGATTTTATTAGGTTCTTTGTTTCTTCGGTCTTTTCAACTCCTTTCTTCCCGGCAAAAAGGAGGATAAGCATAATCTGGTCTTTCAGGAGGATTCCCCTGTTGTCCCTGGCTATTACCCATCCAAAGACAAAGCCGAAGACTAATCCGGCAAGCCAGAGTTCTATTAGGAAAGTTCCGGCCGAGCTCCGCTGTGTTGAGACCGTTGAGATGGCTTTATACGATAGAGCTAGTGCCAGGACGAAGATGCCCTCGAGGAGCAGTCCAAGCTTCGTTGCCTTTGCCAGCGTTCCCAGTAGTCTTCCCCTTATCTCGCCAAGGATTTTCCCATCGTGGTGGCTGTATACAAGGAGCCGTGAAACGTTGGCCCCGCTCCTGAAGGCCAGAAACGCGAAGAGCATGGCCAGATAGTCCCACCTGGCTTTCCAGAGCCCATAGAGGCCCACTAAGACCCATATTGGGGTGAAAAGTCTTTCCAGGTTTTTCTTTTCGTTCTCTGGGAGTTCAACGCGAAGTGCTTTTTTGGCTAATTTCCCAGCTATCTTTCCCATAATCCTCAGGAGGGATAGCCAGAGGTTTATCCCAAGGAAAACCAGCAGTAGGAGAAAAGAAATAATGTCTTGTGTTGTCATGGTCTCACCCTATTAATTTTGTGTTTTGAGGGTTTTAGGCCTTTCGAGGAACTTTCTTTCAATGGTCTTTCCGAGGTCAATGAATGCGTAGGCTATCGCACCGAGGGATATTCCGAGAGGAACTATCTGCCACCAGTAGGGGGCGTACTTCGCTATTCCCGCCATGAGGGGCGTGCTCATCAGCGTCCCCCAGTTGAAACCGGGAACGACATTGAAGAACCCGAGAAGTGTTATGAAAGCGATTACTCCGGGAACGGACATTGAGAACATGTAAATTGTGTATAGAATTAGAACCGGGAGCACGTGGAGCCTAAGGATTTGGAGGGGGCTTGCTCCTAGGGCTTTGCTTGACTCTATGTAGCCCCTTCTTAGCTCCTCCTCGACTATGGAGCGAATCTCCCTTGATGACGTCCCGATGAAAACTAGAGCCACCACAAGGGCCATTGCGTAGGGGTTCATCCGTATTCTAAGCGTATCTACCCCTATGTCTTCAAGTTTTCCTAGTAGCACGACCAGTACGACCGCAAGTGGCAATGAAGGGGTTGAAGCAAGGATTTTTGAGAGGGCATTTATAAAGGAGCCTGCTTTGGTAGAAATAACACTTAGAGAACCGAGGACGAGGGAGAGGAGTGCAAGAATTCCCGCCCCGAGGAGGGATATAATTATCGTTTGCCTTGCCCCGTATGCAAAACCCGTCCAGACGTCCCTCCCGTAGACGTCAGTTCCCAGTCTGCCATAACTGAGTCCCAGGATTCTAACCTTCGGCTCGTCTCCCGGTTGGAGCCCCCCGTAACTGCCCGTTATCACTATCCTGTAGGTTCCCTTGAGGGGAGCGAAATTAAAAACGCAGTCCGTGCCGGGTTTTGCGAATATGGCCTTTAGGGGGTCATGGAAGAGGAGCTGGGACCACGTTGGTTTTGGAGCGCATTTCTCATCGGCTATTCCCTCTATGGACGAGGACAAGGTCCCAATCTTCAGGGAACTCGGGATTATACCGTTCCAGAGAGGATACTCCCGTCCTAAGGGGTCAACGATTGAGATTTTGAGGTACCTGGTTAGGTTGGGAATTATCAGGATGTCCTGAGGAACAGTGTTGTAGTGGAAGTCATAGTAATAAACAAAACTGCCGTTTTCGTAGACACCATGTAGCCATTCCGTTTTTGGGAGCCCCCGGAGCTCTCCATACCATCCGGGAGGAACGCCGGTAGGGTTGTACTTCCAGTAGGTTTCGTTGTTCCAGTTCTCAACGTTCTCCTTAACGACCGTGTGGGGACCGATGATGGCAAAGGCGACGAAAAACGCTATTATAATTGCTGAGAGCCTACGCATCCCGCCTCACCCTCGGGTCGAGTCGCAGGTAGAGGGCCTCGAAAATCGAGGTGTTCAGGAAGTACATAACTGACATAACAAGGCTCGCAAAAAACAGCATGCCGCCTCTCCCCGTGTAGAGGAGAATCCACACGCCGATTAGAAAGGCTCGGCCGATTCCCGGAACGTTAAAGAGGACTTCCACCGCCATGTCGTTCATTAGGAGGTTCAGGAAGCTGTAGCTCGTGAATGTCAGAAAGCTTGGAAGGACAACGCGGAGGAGTTTTCTCTCTATTTTCCTGTCCGGGAGGCCCCTCATGATGTCGGTTACGATGTAATCCTCGCTTTTTTCCCTGATGACGAGGTTCCTGACGGTCATAGCATAGACTGGAATGTTTACTAGGGCCAGGGTAAGAATCGGCAGGGAGAGGCCCTTCAGGTATGTTAAAATTGTCACCCTTCCCTCGACGCTTGCCTGATGGACGTAGTCCAGATAACTCAGGGGGAGGACGCTGAGCTTCCACCACAGAACCCAGAGCAGAACAACAGCCCAGAACCAGCCGGGAATTGCCGAGAAGCTGGGCCCCAGAACACTTAGAATCCTGTCTAGGAGTCCCCCTCTGTAGCCTGCCCTCGACCCCCACAGGATTCCAAAAACGAGTATCAGAAGAAGAGAGAGCGTCATTATGGCCAGCGTTAAAAGGATTGACTTCCCGGGCGTTGTTCCCACAGATGATGTGTAGAGGCCGTGGGGAGTTGGGACGTAGTATGTGAACGTGAAGTTGCCCCGGGTTATCGTTATGGTCTTTTCGTTTTCGTTTTTAAAAACATCGGCCGAGAACCAGAGGTATTGCTTTGTTTTGTTAAGTAACTTTCCCGGCTGAAGTGCACCTTCGACACTTTTTCCTGTTAACTTTGCCTCGGCCGATGCAATGAGAGCAGAGAGTAGGACAACTACGGTTACGAAGACTATGACCTCCCTGAGGATGGGATTTACTATATTCCTTGCCATCAGAGGTTTTTACATTAAAGAATAATAAAGGGGTTATGGTTCATTCTTCTTTTCTCTCCCTCTTCACAACCGGAGCAACTTCCCTCGCAATTCTCTTAACGCTGAAGAGCGTGAGGGCATCCATCCTCTTGAGCTGGGCGAGCAAACAACCGCTTATCCTGACGTCTATGTATTTCTTGGCTTCCATCGCCGTTTTGAGGAGCTCTCTCATGCTTTCGGCCTTCTCGAAGTCGAGGCCTGCTCTCCTAAGTCGCTCCACGTTGAGCTCGTGAATGGTTAGGGGCTGGAGATGCATCTCGTCTATTCCAAGGGAAGCAGCTAGCTCCGCTATCTTTGGTACCTCCTCATCGTTTATCCCGGGCATAAAGATTGTCCTCACGACGGAGCGGACGCTTTTGTCAGAGCCAACTATTCTCAGTGCGTTTACGACGGCATCGAAGGTGTCCGCGTTGGTAATTCTTCGGTGCTTTTCCCTAGTTGAGGCATCGAGGCTTATCATGACGATGTCGAAGTCGAGCTTTTGCCAGAGTTCCTCTGTAAGGAGCGAGCCGTTGGTCTGAAGGTCGAGCCTCGCCTCGGGAAACCTCTCGCGGAGAAGTTTGTTTACCTCAACTATCCTTTTGCTGAGCAAAGGTTCGCCGTACTGCGAGACGGTTATTGCCTTCGGGTTCTCCCAACCGTAGTAGCCGGGCTTAGGGGCCTTTCCGAGCTTCACAGCGACGTTTGAGTAGCAGAATATGCAGTCGTGGTTGCAGGCTGGGGTAAGCTCGTAGCTTGGGTGGTGAACTGGGTTAGGGTTGCTCAAATCGAGGCCCTGACAGTATTTGCAGTGGCTCGGGTAGAGCATGTCGTCAACAAATTTCTTAAGGAGCTTTGCCTCCCTGTTCTCAAGAATCTGGGGCTCGATTCCCATTTTCCTGGCAAACTCTTCCCAGCTGTACTTCATCTTCCCACCGCCCGGAGCGGAAAAAAGGAGTTTAAAAAGCTCACTGGTCAGAGAAGTTCCCTCAGCTGGAAGCCGTCAAAGACAGGCCCGTCGCGACACACGAGGTACTTCCCAAGGTTGCAGGAGCCGCAGACCCCTATGCCACACTTCATGTAGCGCTCCGCAGAAATCTGGACGTTCCGGTAAGCCATAACCCTCAAAACGGCCTTTAGCATCGGCTCTGGACCGCAGGCGTAGGCCCCTTCGAATTCTCCCTTTTTCTCAGCCAGGACATCGGTCGGGAAGCCCTTCCTTCCGGCGGAGCCGTCGTCCGTCGTTATTATTACCTCGTCCACGTAGTCCTCGATGTCTATTAATGCTAGCTCCTCTCTGGAGTGGGCACCGTAGATAAGCGTAACCTCCTCAAAGTCCTTCCCCCAGGCCCTCGCAAGAGCGTAGAGGGGGGGGACCCCTATTCCCCCGGCAACGAGGGCAACCCTTTTCCACTTCTTCTCGAAGCCCCTACCGTAGGGGCCCCGAACCCAGAGCCTTTCGCCTTCCTCCAGCTCGAAGAGCCTTGAGGTGAATGGCCCGACGCGCTTAACCACGAGCAGGTCTTTCCAGGCCAGGCTGAAGGGCTTTTCCCCGACTCCCGGGAGCCAGAGCATCACAAACTGGCCCGGTGTGAAGTCGAACCCATTCGAGAGCCTGAAGGCCCTTACGTCTTTGGCGACCTCCCATGTTTCCCTGAGCTCAACCACGCTGTACATTTAAACGAACCCCCTTCGGCTTTCCTACGATTTCATCTCCCTCCATAACGACCTTTCCCCGGATAATCGTCATCACGACCTTCCCTTTAAGCTTCCGCCCCTCCCAGGGGCTCCACTTAGCTTTCGTGTAGAACTCCTCCGGCCTGACAGTCCATTGCCTTTTAGGGTCAACGACGGTAAACGTTGCCTCGTTGCCAACCTTAAAGTCCCTTCCCCGTATCCCGAAGACCCTCACGGGGTTGTCGTGCATCTTCTCGACGATATCGAAGACCGTAATAATCCCGCGGTTTACAGCGTCTAGGAGTAGAGAAACCTCTGTCTCAAGGCCAGGAATCCCGGCGGAGCCCTTTTCCTTGTCCTCGATTGTGTGGGGCGCGTGGTCGCTCGCGATTATCGGGATTTTTGAAAAGTTCTCCCACAGGGCTCTAACGTGTTCTTCGCTTCTCAGGGGCGGGTAAACCTTGAGGAGCGGATTCTTCTCGTAGTCCTTTCTAGTCAAGAACAGGTGGTGGGGTGTTACCTCGAAACTCACCCAGGGGAGGTTCTCACGCAATATGACATTTATTCCACCACTCGTTGAGACGTGGCAGACGTTGAGGGGTTTCTTAATCCTCTCCGCTATGTCAAGGGCCCTTTCAATGGCTCTCTCCTCGACCTCAGGTGGTCTTTCAGGTTTCTCCTTTATCAGCTCCGCCTCTTCCGCGTGGACGCTCAAAACGCCCGGGGAGCAGGAGTAGTCAGCCTCGAAGTTTTCTGAATAAACCCCACCAGTTGATGCTCCCATGAAGGCCTTATAAAAGTCTGCCTTTGCCTTTTTGGCCTCCTCACAGTTGTCCCTTATGAGAAAACTCAGGGCGTAATCGGTGTGGGCTCTTCCCCGAAAGAGTTTGAGGCGCTTTTCAAACGTTTTGATGTTCAAAATCAGCGGTTTTGTATTGGGCATGTCGAAGACGGCCGTTATCCCACCGTGAAGGGCCGCTTTGGTTCCGCTCTCAATGGTTTCCTTTTTCCTCTCCTTGAAGTCCCGCAGATGAACGTGGGTATCTATCAGTCCGGGGAGGATTAAAAATCTCGACAGTTCAAGTTCCCGTTCTCCCTTGAGGGTTCCAGTCGCTATCTTTGATATCCTTCCGTTGTCGATTCCTATACTGCCTTCAACAATCCTGTCGTCGAGTACGAACTTTCCCCTCAGAACGAGCTCGTGCATTGAAGCCCGCACGTGTTTTTTCAAGTCAGAGTTTTAAGATTTTTGGTCATGAAATCGTGAGGAGATAATTTTTTCGGATTTCTATGGGTACAGAAGGAAGTTAATGTCAATTTTCTTATCTCCTAGCTGTTCCATGGGCTTTTGGGGGATGGTTTACATCGCATTGTCATGTTTATAAACGGAGCATTCCTTAATCGCCATTATCTCCGCTGTTGTTTTGATTGCATCTTCGTTCCTTTTACATTAACGTAACCCTTAAATAGGGCTCGAATGTATAGCCTCATGCCATTATACGCCGTATGTGGCAACGTTGCCAAAAAGTGAAGGAGGCAGTGGAGTATGAATAGGAAAGCCCTAAGCCTGTTTGTTATGGGCTTGATGCTGTTTAGCGTCTTTTTGGTTGCCAAGCCAGCGAGTGCCCAGCAGAGCCCAATGGGCGACAAGCTTAAAATCGTGTACCTCGCCGCTCAGGGCAGTCTCTTCATGGGTGTCTTTAACCCGTCCCCGAGCGGAATGACCGACGTTTACACAAACCGCGTCTGGTACTTCCTCAGTGACCCAGCTGTCGTGCTCGGTCCGGATGCCCAGAGGCACAACTACCGCTGTGAGCTTGTTAGTGTCAAGTACAACGTTCAGGTTCCTGACGATGCAGTAATCTGGAACGGAACCCAGAAGAAGTGGGTCAGCCCCTACGCGGGCAAGACCGCTACCAGCGCGGTCACTTGGAAGTGTGGTCTTGGCGAGTGGGTTGACGGGCAGAAGATAACCCTCGCCGACTACCTCTTCGACTACGCAATGGCCTGGGAGTGGGCCTACCAGAACGGCAAGAACGACACGTACTATGACCAGACCTGGGCCAACAACTACCAACAAACTCTCCAGAGCATACTGGGTCTCAAGGTTGACAAGCTCACCAACGACTACATCGAGTACACCATTTACCAGGACTACATAGTCCCATACAGCAAGTGGGCTACAGCCCTCAACTTCATTGAGAAGCCCTCTGTTCCGTGGCAGCTCTACAACGTTATGAGTGAGATGGTTGCGAAGGGTGTTGATGGTAAGGCTTTCTCTTGGAGTACTCAGCCGCAGAACGGTTACCAGATTGACATGATTGACCCAGACCAGATGAAGTACTTCAAAGCTGAAGCAGAAAACCTCATGAACAACCAACCCATACCAATATGGCTCTCAACCGCCAAGGACGTCCTCCAGAAGTGGGGAATCAGCGAGGAGCAGGCTGGAATTACCACTGACATGGCCAAGCGGGGTTATGATAGTGTAATCAACTGGATTAACAAGTACGACAATGCAATTATCAGCGACGGTCCATACTATGTTGAGAAGTATGACCCGAAGGCCATGACCGTCGTTCTTAAGGTCGCCAACAACAAGAGGATTGGTTTTCCGGGTGAGGTTAACGGGAAGCCACTGCCGTGGCAGCCGTACTGGAAGGAGATTGACATTTACGGTAGCCTTAACGATGATACTGCAATCCTCGCTGTCGCTAAGGGCGAGTACGACCTCTACTGGTACGCCAGGCCGTACAACAAGATTGCCAAGGCCCTCCAGGAGTACGGCGACAACCTCAACCCGATTAAGACCATCGCCGTCTGGTGGAGCCTCAACCTCAACCTCGTTGGCGACCCGCAGACCGGTCTCGTCAACTCAAGCGGACAGATTAAGTTCAACCCCTTCGCCCTTAGGGGTGTTAGGTACGCCATGAACTGGCTTATCAACAGGCAGTACATTGTCAGCCAGATTCT
The DNA here is from genome assembly GCF_015523185.1 of Thermococcus sp. Classification (NCBI taxonomy): domain Archaea; kingdom Methanobacteriati; phylum Methanobacteriota; class Thermococci; order Thermococcales; family Thermococcaceae; genus Thermococcus; species Thermococcus sp. Next base: position 20,156 of record NZ_WAKV01000046.1, on the reverse strand, counting down.
CCAGGGCAGCGGTGCCCCACTCTTCGGCCCAGAAGTCAGCGGACAGGTCGACGCTTACAGCAATTACATGATGGTTGCCAAGGCCCTCGGTCTTACCCCGCAGGGTGACGAGGCTTATGCTATCAAGATGATTGACAATGCCATGAACAAGGCCGCTCAGGCTCTCAAGGCCAAGGGTTACACGCTTGAGAAGAAAGACGGCATCTGGTACTTCAACGGTCAGCCGGTTACGGTGAAGGTTATTGCCCGTGTTGAGGACGAGAGGCTTGAGGAGGGCAAGTACGTTGCCCAGGTTCTCCAGAAGGCTGGCTTTAAGGTTGACCTCCTCCAGTGGCAGAGGAGCCAGGCCAGCAAGGCTGTTTACGGTAGTGACCCGCACACCCTCCAGTGGCACGTTTACACTGAGGGTTGGGTTGTCAGTGGAATTCAGGACGTTGCGAGCATTGCTTGGGATCCCTGGGCGTTTGATGTCTACATTGACCCGAACTGGGGTACTGACTACCACAACCCGGTGACCGTTCAGGACCTCGTCAACAACATCTCAAACGGCGACCTCGCCAAGTTCATAAGCACTATCGGTCTTAAGTACTACAACACTCCGGAGAAGCTCAAGCCGCTCCTTGACTGGACTGGTTACGACCTCGCCAACCTCCTTGCCTATGCTAAGTGGACTGGGCCGAACAACGACACCATTCAGCTACAGAACCTTGACCAGTTCTGGGACCTCTTCAAACTCGCGTATGGTACCCACATCCTCAACGCCCCGCGCATCTACACCGCAGAAACCTGGAACTTCTTCCTCCTCAACAAGAAGGTAAAGGTTGGATTCGTTGACCCGATAAGCGGTGTCGGTGGATGGATTTCAGCGAGGTCTCTGATGCCCGCTGAGACTGGAACACCGACCACCACCAGCCAGACCACCACGACAAGCAAGACCACAACTACCAGCCAGACCACTAGCAGCACCCCGACGAGCACTCCGAGCTCAACTACCACCAAGAGTGGCGGAGGAATCTGTGGTCCGGCCTTCATAGTCGGCCTTGCAGTGCTCCCACTCCTCCTCAGGAGGAGGAAGTGACTTCCTTCCTCTCTTTTTCTATGTTCCCCTCTGATGGACATGCCTGTTCTCGTGTTCAAAATGTGTACATTTGTGCCCGTTTTGGGGAAAACTATTTAAACTTTAACTGGCACGTAAAAGTTGACTTCATAGAGGACCAGTAGTATCGCTGCTGGAGGGGATAGAATGGGGATGAGCTTTGGAAAGTACGTGGCATACCGTCTTATAAACGCGGTGATAATCCTGTTCTTGGCAGTTCTGTTGATGTCGGCTTTATTTACAAAGCTTGCAACAATACAACTGAATGCTCAGGTTAATGAAGAGGTTCAGATGTGGGTCAGGAGCTATACCCAGACCCACCACGTTCCGCCTTCCAAGGAGCTGATTGAGCAGTACAGGCAGACGAGAATCAAATACTACCACCTCGACCAGCCATACTGGAAGAGAACGTGGGAGTATGCAATAAATACGTTCACGTTCCATTGGGGACAATCGTTCCAGAAGGTCTTTGGGACCACGGTCATTGCAGACCAGATAAAAACTGCCCTCGCAAGGACGGTTCTACTGTTCACGACATCGGAGATACTGATTATTCTCATCGGTCTCTCGCTGGGTCTGAAGAGTGCACGCCGTCCGGGAAGCCTCCTTGACAGGACTATATCCATACTCGCTATGATAGCCTCAAGCCTCCCGATGTGGTGGGTTGGAATGCTCATGATACTCATCTTCGTCGTTTACCTTGGATGGCTTCCAATAACCCTGTACTCCCAGGTTGAAGTTTCTGGGTGGGCTAACATCCTTAAAAAGATGAGCCTACCTGTGCTCACAATAGTGCTGGTGTCATTCGGCGGCTGGGCCTGGACGACAAGAAACATCATGATTGGAACAATGCAGGAAGACTTTATCATGGTAGCGAGGGCCAAGGGTGTTCCCGAGAATAAAATTATCTATGGTCACGCCCTTAGGGCTGCAGCTCCGCCGATTATCACCATGGTCATCTTCGGCATTATTGGTTCACTTGGTGGTGCGATAATCACCGAGGTCGTCTTTAACTGGCCGGGGATGGGACGTCTCTACTACGAGGCGCTCCAGCTCAACGCCGTTAAGACAATGATGGCTCTGAACTACATGTTCGCAATACTCACAGTTCTCTCGATGGTTCTCGCGGACATACTGTACGCGTACCTTGACCCGAGAGTTAGGATTGGTGCCGCCGCCCGCTCGTGAGGTGATGTGAATGAGATGGGTAGATTTCAAAGACAGCGTTAAGAGGTTCTGGGACGAGTTCAAACACCAGAAGAGTGGAATGTTTGGTTTGACGTTCCTAATCATACTTATAGTCCTCGCAATTGCCGCTCCGTACATTACAAGCCCAAATATACCCAAAGAGTGGCAGACTGGACAGGCTTGGATTACCAATCCCAAGAACGCGCCTCCCTCTTGGGAGAACTACTTCTCCAGCGAGACCAAGGCTCCTCAAGCTGAATACACGATAGACAACATGCACCTTACCAAGGTTCAGAACGGTAGCTACACAATTTACAAGCTGACGTTCACGTATAATATGAAATATGACGTGCCCCCCAAGGACATTGTTATAACCGGTTTGAACTCGACGGCAACGAGACCTCAGGACAACCCACTTGTTACGCTATACGTTGATAGGCCCCCCGAGAATGGCCTCAAGTACAACTCCTTTGTACTCCTTTACAACACCCAGCTTCCCTCAAACGGTGTCATTCAGATTGCTTACAGTCAGGAGGCGAAGAGCCTTATCTTTTACTGGCTCTATAAGAACGGCGTGTTTAAGCTTCCTATAAACGTTCCAGACAACCTTCCGCTTGATATGAAGCTCATGTATCTTACCCAGCAGATTCAGATGAACTCAACCCTCTACGGCTACTTCCAGTCTATGGACCCCATGAAGGTCGTCTTTGGAAAGATTACCGACAACGGAAAGCTCAAGACACTCAATCAGATAATCAACTCGCCCGAGTCCCTACAGGGGCCCTACAAGTTCACGGTGGTCATCAAGGCTCCGAACAACATTCATGTTGATTTCACGAACTTCAAGGTTGCTATGGTCGGTAGAACCTATGGCCTCCTTGGAACCGACCAGTACGGCAGGCCAATAGCCGTTGGTCTCCTCTGGGGTATTCGTGTTGCCCTCGCTATAGGACTTGCGGTTTCAGTAAGTTCGGTTGTGATAGGTATCCTCATTGGAGTTACGAGCGCCTACCTCGGTGGCTGGGCAGATGAGGCAATACAGAGGTTCACCGAGTTCATGATGACACTGCCGGTGCTCCCGATGCTCATCCTGCTCTCACTGTACTTCGGTGGAAGGATAAACCTCAAACAGCTCGTCTTCATCCTAGTGCTCTTTGGATGGATGGGGACAACAAAGGTTGCCAGGAGTATGGCACTTCAGATTAAGGAGCAGACGTACATTGAGGCCGCTAGAGCGCTCGGTGCAAGCACCGGTAGGATAGTATTCAAGCACATCGTCCCACAGTTGCTTCCCTACGCCTTCGCGAGCATAGCCCTCAGCGTCCCGGGTGCTATCCTCAGTGAGGCAGGACTTAGCTTCCTTGGATTGACCAGCAACAACATGATTACATGGGGTCAGATGCTCAACAACGCCAATGCCAACGGTGCTACCCTTAACGGCTACTGGTGGCAGGTTATCCCGCCGGGACTTGCAATAGCCTTCGTCGGACTGATATTCGTCCTGATTGGTGTCTCACTCGATACCGTGCTCAACCCGAGGCTCAAGCGCGCGTGAGGTGGTTTAGATGACCAAGAATGTCCTCGAAGTTAGGAACCTCAAGATGTATTACTTCACCAGCAAGGGTGTCGTCAAGGCTGTTGATAACATCAGCTTTGACCTGAAGAAGGGAGAGGTGCTGGGACTTGCCGGAGAAAGTGGATGTGGCAAGTCCTCCCTCGGTTTTACCCTTTTAGGCATGCCAACACCACCTGGTAAGATAGTTGATGGTAGCATCAAGATTGATGGCAGGGAAATCGTTGGCCTCCCGGAGGACGTCCTAAGGAAGGAAATTCGCTGGCAGAAGATTTCAATGATATTCCAGGGTGCAATGAATGCCCTCAACCCCGTTTACACGATAGGTTATCAGATGATTGAGCCCCTGATTTATCATAAGGACATGAGCAAGGAGGAGGCCCTTGACAGGGCCCAGAAGTATCTTGAACTCGTTGGTCTCGACCCGGAGATAGTCTACCGTTATCCCCACGAGCTTAGCGGTGGTATGAAACAGCGTGTTGTCATAGCCATGGCCCTCCTTATGGAACCGAGCGTGGTTATAGCCGACGAGCCTACTACTGCCCTTGACGTTATCGTTCAGGCACAAATCATCAACCTCATGAAGAGGCTCAAGAAGGAACTCAACCTCTCGATGATATTCATCACCCACGACCTCAGCATTCTGGCCGAGATTAGTGACAAGGTTGCAATTATGTATGCAGGAAAGATAGTTGAGATAGGCGACAGCGAAAAGATTTACTACGAGCCGGCCCACCCGTATACCCAGAAACTGCTCGCGGCCATTCCAAGGCTTCACGAAGACGTTGAAAGGCTGGAGTTCATTCCCGGACAGCCACCCAACCTCATTAACCCGCCGAAGGGATGCCGCTTCCACCCGAGATGTCCCTATGCAATGGACGTTTGTAAGGAGCAGGAGCCCGAGCTGAAGGAGATTGATAAGGACCATTATGCCGCATGCTGGCTGCTGTGAGGTGTGAAAGATGGCCGAGCCGATACTCAAGGTTGAGAATCTCAAAAAATACTTCCCCATCAAGAGAGGTCTCATGGCGGCCCTTCGTGGTGAGCCCCAGCGCTTCGTCCATGCCGTTGACGGTGTCAGCTTTGATATCTACAAGCAGCAGGTCTTTGCCCTCGTCGGTGAGAGTGGCTGTGGTAAGTCCACTACTGGAAGGCTCATCGTTAAGCTCCTTGAGCCAACGGACGGTAAGATTTACCTGGAGGGTGAGGACGTCACCGAGATTAAGACCAAGGAGGAGCTCCTAGCTTACAGAAGAAGGGTTCAGATGATATTCCAAGATCCCTTTGCGTCGCTCAATCCGCGTTTCAGAATCTTCGACGTTCTTGAGGAACCCCTCCTCATCCACGGCATCGGTGAAACGAGGGCCGAGCGTGAGGAGCTCATCTACAAGGCCCTTGAGATGGTCAAGATTATCCCGCCCGAGGACTATGTCGGCAGGTTCCCGCACCAGCTCAGCGGTGGTCAGAGACAGCGTGTTGCAATAGCCAGAGCCCTCATCCTTAACCCGACGTTTATCGTAGCGGACGAGCCAGTTTCGATGCTTGACGTTTCAATCCGTGCCGAAATCCTTGAGCTTATGAAGAGCCTCAAGGACAAGATGGGAGTTACCTACCTCTACATTACCCACGACCTCTCGACTGCCAGATACTTCGCCGACTGGATTGCCGTCATGTATCTCGGTAGAATTGTCGAGATTGGGCCTGCTGAAAAGGTCATTGACAACCCGCTCCATCCATACACGAGGGCCCTCTTGGCGGCTGTTCCCGAGCCGAAGCCAGAGCGCAGAAACGTCATCAAGGAGCTCCCGATTAAGGGTGAAGTTCCCAGTGCAGTAAACATCCCGCCCGGCTGTAGGTTCCACCCGAGGTGTATCTACGCCAAGAAGGGTCTTTGTGACGTTGAACAGCCAAAGCTTATCGAGTACGAGCACAACCACTTCGCAGAGTGCCACCTCGTTGGCAAGTTCTGATTCCTTTCTTTTTTCTTGGTGATGCCGATGCGTGGTATTCTGCAAGCAATTCTGAACTCAAAACTTGTGCTGTCAGGGTTCATCATGGTGTTCCTAGCAATGATTCTCTCGGCCGTTGCGGTCTTTCATGTGGGCCATCCCTCCTACAGCTCGAGCGGTGTTCTGGAACCCGGAAACCATACTCTTGGAAACAGCACTTTTGAGAACAGGTACTTCTACTACAACAGAACTCTCTTCCTCCATTCGAAAAACGCAACGATTGAGCTCTCTTGGGGTAATTTTACCGGCGTTTACAACCTGACAGGAAATGCTACATTCATCCCCACTGACAGACCGGAAGTAAGGGTTATTAACGGCACCGTCACATACACCTACAGGGCCAAGGCGATAAGCTACCCCTACTCTGACTTGGCAATACCAGCGGCAATCCTTGCCTTTGCAGGAACAGTTTTCCTGTGGGTTGGTTACGCCCACGCTCTCAAAGGGAGGAGGAGAAAATGAGGGCGCTGGACTTTGACACCGTAGTTAATATAATTACGGACTTTATACGGGAGAAAGTGGACGAGACCAGGGCCGACGGTGTCGTGGTTGGTATAAGCGGGGGAATTGACAGCGCTACAACATCTTACCTTGCCGTCAGGGCCCTTGGAAAGGAGCGCGTTCTCGGCCTAATAATGCCCTACTATCAGAACAGGGACGTTGAAGATGCCAAGCTTGTCTGCTCTTCCCTCGGAATCGAGTGCAGGGAGATAAACATAAAGCCCATCGTTGATTCCTTCGTAACCCAGCTCGGCTTCCAGCCCGATAAGAGGAGTCTCGGTAATATAATGGCCAGAACGAGGATGGTCCTGCTCTACGCCCATGCCAACGCCAAAAACTACCTCGTCCTCGGAACCAGTAATAGGAGCGAGTTCCTGACTGGCTACTTTACCAAGTGGGGTGACGGCGCGAGCGATTACGCACCTCTTATAAACCTATACAAGACCGAGGTCTGGGAGGTAGCGAAGCTTCTCGGCGTTCCAGAGAGGATAATCGAGAAGAAACCAACGGCAGGCCTCTGGGAGGGCCAGACCGACGAGGACGAGCTGGGAATAAGCTACCGTCTCCTCGACGAAATCCTATGGAGGCTCGTTGATTTGAAAATGCCAACGGAGAGAATAGCGGAGGAACTCGGAGTTCCAATCGAAAGGGTCGAGTACGTTGAAACCCTTGTAAAGAGGAGCGAGCATAAAAGACGACTACCGCTAGGGCCCAGCTTTTGAGGTGGGCGAATGAAGCGTGGCTACATTCTCATTTTTCTCTCTGCCTCAATGTGGGGAACCCTTGGAATCTTTGCAACGTATATATACCGCTATGGCGTTGATTCCTTCACTATGGTCTTCTGGCGTGTCCTTTTTGCCCTCATGATTCTGGGAACCTATATCTCAATCTTCCTCCGCGAGAGTCCGTTTACGCGCGAGAATCTAATATTCTATGCAATTTACGGCCTCGTTGGTGTGTTCGCCTTCTATACCCTCTATTTCTACACTGTGAAGATTTCTTCAGTTGGTTTTGCGGTGCTCCTCGTTTACACTGCCCCTGCTTTTTCGGTAATCCTCGGCAGGTTGATTTTCAAAGAGCTGATAACCACCGAGAAGGCAATAGCCCTGGCGATGGTTCTCGTTGGTGTTCTCCTCGTGGCTGGCAACGTGGACTTCAACGTGAACAAAGTCGCCATTCTGACGGGAATAGCAACGGGCTTTACCTACTCTCTATATGGTGTTCTGGCTAAGTTCGGTGTCAGAAACGAGAGACCAGAGAGGGTGCTCTTCATGACCCTGTTCTTTGGTCTGCTCTTTTTGGTTCCCTTTTCAAAGTTCTCGATACCTTCCGGTGCCGTCCCTTACGTTTTGGGCCTCGCTTTCTTTCCAACGTTCCTCGGTTATACCCTCTACAACCATGCCCTCAAGGAGGTAGAGGTCAGCAGGGCAAGTATAGTGGCAACGATTGAGCCGGTGGTTGCCATAGTTCTTGCCTATGTCCTCTTCGGGGAGGAGCTAACACCGCTCCAGCTCCTTGGAGGGGTCCTCATAATAGGGGCCTCAATACTAGTTCATGTAAGAGAAGAAAAGAGTCAAACGTAGAAATACCTTTCGAGTTCCCACTCCGTGACCTTCTTCGTTTCAATGGGGAGCTCCTTCGATTCCAGGTAGGCAACGTATTCGCTCCACTCCTTCTCCTTATATTTGATGAAGTTCTCGTAGGCCTCGCCAAGGGCTTCCCTGACGACCTTATCCCTCTTGAGCTCTTCCAGAGCTTCCCTGAGGCTTCCAGGAAGGGTCTCAATGCCGGCTTTGCTCCTATCCTCCTCGCTCATCTCGTAGACGTTAGTTTCGACGTATGCCTCCGGCTCGAGCTTCCTTTTGATTCCGTCGAGTCCGGCTAGGAGTATGGCCGAAAATGCAAGATACGGGTTTGCACTCGGGTCCGGACAGCGGTACTCTATTCTCGCACCCTTGCCCCAGAAAGCAGGAACGCGGATGAGCGCACTCCTGTTCCTGTAGCCCCAGCTCACATAAACCGGGGCCTCGTAACCTGGAACGAGGCGCTTGTAGCTGTTCACGGTGGGGTTGGTGAGTGCCGTTAGGGCTTTCGCGTGCTTGAGGATTCCGGCTATGAAGTGCAAAGCAGTTTCGCTAAGCCCGTCCTCACCGATGAAAGCGTTCTCTCCGTCCTTCCAGAGGCTTATGTGCAGGTGCATTCCGTTGCCCGGAAATCCGTAGAGGGGTTTTGGCATGAACGTCGCGTAGAACCCCCTCATCTCGGCTATGGCTTTGACGATGTATTTGAAGCTCACGATGTTGTCTGCAGTTTTTAGGGCCTCGTCATAGCGGAAGTCAATCTCGTGCTGGGCCCTGCCGACCTCGTGGTGGAGAACCTCAGGAACGAGGCCAAATGAGGGCATGTAGAGCGCTATCTCCCTTCTCAGCTCCCTCGCCTTGTCGAGGGTTACCAGGTCGAAGTAGCCGCCGCTGTCGGGTATGTGGAGCTCCCAGGTTCCGTTCTTTTTGAAGAGGTAGAACTCCGGCTCGGGCCCGATGTAGGCCTTGAAGCCCTCCTTCTCGAGCTTTTCAATCGTGCTCTTCAGTACTCCCCTCGGGTCAGCCTTGTAAGGTTTTTCGTCCTTGTAAATGTAGCCATAAACCCTTGCTATTCCTTCCCATGGGACCTCGGCGTAGGTGCTCGGGTCGGCCTTGAAGATGAGGTCGCTGTCCTCTATGCCCTGGAAACCCGGAATTGAGGAGCCATCGAAGGATATTCCATCCTCCACGGCTTCTTCGTACCGTCCTATGGGAACCTCCATCCCCTTAGGAACGCCGTTTATGTCCACGAATATGAGCTGAAGGAATCTCGGGCCTTTCGTCTCAATTCCGACAGGCTTTGCACTTTCGTTCATTTTTTCCTCACCTTTTTGTTTATTTGTTTAATTATCTCTGCTAAGTGCTGAACAAACACTCCTAATTAACTCTTTCCCTTGAATTTTTGAAAACATGACGAAAACGGGTGTGGGGGCTTTATCGTTTTGCCATAAGCAGGTCTATTCTTTAAGTTATTTCACTGGATATTAACAAAAAAATGTAGAATAATGTTTATGTTCAGTAATTCGAATTGACACCCGTATGAACATAGAAAACGCCCTCATAAAGGAAATCTACCGCATAAACAACCACCTCCCGGTAAGGCGGCCAACGCTGGCACAGCTCCTCGGACAGAAGGAACCTTTTGTTCGGCTCAGGGATGGCAGTAGTCACTCCTTCAGGAGGTCCGAGCTGGAGAAAATTAGAGCCCTTATAGACCCCGGCGACGAAGAAAAGCTCCTAATACCCATAGTCCTCGAAATAGTGAGTGACTTCAGGGGTTATTTCCGTGTTAGAGGAAGGGCCGCGGTCAAGGTCATAGACAAGTTGATTGACTCCTACGACCCCCTTGATGAACCACAGGAGAGGCTCTACCCGAGGTATCTCCTCCCAAAGGTCAGGCGCGAGTTACCGACGACGACAACCTATGCCTTCATATCGGAGTGATGGACATGGATGACAGGAGGGTCTTCCTAAACTACCTCGCCTTTACGGTGCCCCACGTGACGGTCCTTGCGGGTGCCGTCTTCGGGCTCCTAGTACTCCTCAGGGTTAACAAGCTCCTTGCATTGGGGGCTTTTGCTATCCTCTACGGGATAATGCTGTTTGCGATAGGGCTCGTTGCCAGGGAGCACTTTTCGGGACTGCGACTCTATCGTCTTTACATCCTGTTCTCGGTTTCCATAGCTATCTCAGGAGGGGTTCTTCTATACCTCGCCATCATAGGGTAAATTTAAATTCAAAAACCCCCTATTATTCTGGGTGGTGATTGTGAAGAGAGCTTTGCTTATTGTCCTCATGCTAACCTTGATGTTCCTTCCCTTTGCAAGTGCCCAGTTTGGGACAATCTCGGTTACCGGCTCTATAACGGTTGTGCCCGGTGATTACAGTGAAGGAACTCTAACACTCACCAACAATGCAGGTGTTGTTTATTCCGTTGTTAGTTTTCAGACGTTCTGGGTTGAAGATTCCCAAGGAAACCGTGTTGATGGATTCAATTTCACCATGTTTCCAAAGGTTTTCCCCAGCTGGGGAAGGGGTCAGTCTAAGGTTGTTGAATACAATTTGACCGTTGCGAAAAACGTTCTACCGGGTAATTATACTCTCTACCTCCGCTTTATAGCGACTTACTCTGGAGAAGTCTACATACTGAAGGCCAAGGTTCCCGTTGAAGTCCTTGCATCTCCCCTGACGTTTACGAGTGCCTACTACTACGTTCCCGGGAGAGGCGACGTCCCGAACGTTTTTCTCGGGGAGAACGTTACAGTCTATTCCCACATTGTTAACATCGGACACTTCAATGTCACCGTCGGGGTTTTTTCGGCGCTTAGGAATAATGGAAAAGAGTATTCCGTTGTTTCTAAAAACGTCACCGTTCCTCCGGGGGATACCCTGATAAAGCTTTCCCTTCCGGTTAAGTGGGGCTATCCAGAAGGCAACTATACGCTCGTTTATCGCCTTTCTTATGGTGACCAGAGTTACGTCTACACAAAAAAACTGACGGTATCGTTGGGAGTTAGACTCGTCGGTGTCTCTGTCGAGAAAGAGAGTGCTTTGCTTAACGACACCCTCGTGGCATACGTTACTGTAATTTCTGAGAGAAAGGTTAGTGCAACTCTCTCCTGGGTTTCTCTCTTGAATGGAAGCGAAATCTTCTCGACGAGCACGAGGACTTTAGAGCTTTCACCCGGGACTGATGTTGTTTCTATTTTCCTCTCCACTTCCAAACCCGGTAAAGTTTCGACGGTTATAAGTCTCTCCGTGCATGGTCGCTCCGCGGGAAACGAAACGGTTAGTTATACAGTCTATGCCCCACCCTCTATAGCCTCACTGGGTTCGAAGTTAATCAACTCAACCCTTGAGCTCAGAGTGTTGCTCCTCAACCCGACTCCCCAGACAGTTAGCGGGACGCTTGAATACAGGGTTCTGGCCAACGGGACTTCCCTCTATTCTGATGTCCTCGACGTTACGATTCCTCCGGGCAAAAAGGGGCTTTCCTTCACGTTCACTGTTCCAACGGGGACAAACGTTACCTACTCCTTCAAGCTGAATGCCCTCGGCAGGACGAGTGTTAAAGAAGGTAGTCTCTGGGTTCCTGCACCTAAGCCTAAGCCTTCACCTACAGAGACCGAGACCCCAACTACTACTTCTTTGAACATGACAACCACAACCGAAAACGCAAGCGGCGGCTTCTCCTGGTGGCCCGTTGTGGGACTGTTCCTCATAGCTCTTACAATCCTTCTCTACTACCAGAACCGTCCAAAGGAACGGAGAACCAGAAAGGGCCCGAAACGTCAGTCACCCCTTGGCAGGTTCAAGAGACCGAAGCCCCCGAAGTTCCAGGAGAGGGACTCATTACCCAAGAAAAGGTGAACCAAACCTTTTTATTCCTCCTTCTATACTCTTTTTTGGCGAGGGGGTCGGGGGCCCTCGGGGTCCTCCCGAGGAAGTTCCGCCCACCGCACCGGGGCCGCGGTGCCGTAAGGCACCTCCCGAGAGGGAGGGCAACGGCGCAGAAACGACACGGCCCCCGGGGGATGTGGATGAAAGCGGAGAAGGGCCCGGCGACGGGCACCGAGCTAACCCGCAGACAATCCCGGGGGATGCGGTGAAACGGCCGTCCCGCGGGGTGCAAGGCCGAGGAGGGGGCGATGAGTTCCCGGTGCGAGCCCCGTGGTAGGCCGCTCAGTCGAATGCCCCCTTAATACAGAAGGCGGGCTACGACCCCCTTGCCTCACCTTCTCAAAACGTCCAAAGCGGAAGCTAGAAGTATTAGCGCGCCTCCCACTACAGTTCTCAACCCGGGCACCTCTCCAAAGACCAGAAACGCGTATAAAATAGCGCTCAGAGGGTCCAGATAACTCAGCAGGGATGCATCTTTCACTTCTACCACTTTGAGCCCGTCCATGTAGAGGTAGAGGGCAAGAACTGTGTGGACTAATACGAGAACCCCAATTGCCCACCATACTGGATTTCCGGCTTTTTCCACAGCCATGAAAGGCGATAAGACTAGGGTGGCTATCGCGAGCTGGAGGAATGTCAGGCTTTCACCATTAACCTCGCGAAGGAACCTTCCAATGTTCGGAATCAGGGCGTAGAATATTGCCCCCAGAAAAGCAAACACCACCCCGATGAAGTCCCTATCTGAGAGGCTAACCCTCTGGGAAGACGCTATGAGGAGGAGGCCCAAGAAGGCAGTTCCCAGGCTTATCACGTTTCTCTTGTTGAGCCTCTCCCCGAGAAAGCGCCACGAAATGAGCGTCGCTAAAACAGGAGCGGTGTAGTAAACCAAAACCGCGTTCGCTATCGTCGTGTAGTTGAAGGCCGTAAAGAGGAAAACCCAGTTCAAGGCCAAAGCCGTCCCGAGCGCCACTAAAGGCAGAACGTTTGGCCTAAAGGCTCTGAGGGTTTTTCCAAGCTTTCTCCTGACTGCTAATATAAGAAGCATTGCGAGTGCCCCGAGAGAGACCCTGAAGAAAGCGACTCCTAACCCGGAAAGTCCGGAGAACCTGCCGAATATGCCAACGCTTCCCCATATTAGCATTGCAACCGCTATCTTAACTTTTCCCCTCGGTTTCATTGCGAGCTCTCCCACTCCTCGTAGGCTTCCCTCACTTCCTCCTTCCTGAACTCTGGAACTGCATCGTTGAAGGGGTTGAATTTCTCAAGCTTTCTCTCATCGGGACCGATGTATGTGGCGATGAGCCCTACCTTTGAGTGCAGGCTCGAGGGGAGGCGAAGGATTCTTTTAACGTCCACGGTAACGCGCCCGTCGAAGTAGGCCTTTGAGAATGTGCCCGATATCGAGAAGAGCCTTATGAGGGTTTTGTATCCCACGCCACTGGGGAATGCCGCGAGCAGACCCTTCTCCACGAAGCTCCTTACGATTTTTTCCCTGCTCTCTTCGTTCAGTATCTTCCTTGCAATGCTCCTCTTTATTCCAGCGTTTACTAGGTGGTTTTCGTTGGCGCGACTTATGAAGTAACCGAAGCGAAGCCTAAAGACCCTGAAGTAACCCGAGGAGAGCATAATCCTCCTGCTCATAACGTCCTCGTAGGTCACCTCCTCCGAGGCGCTGATGTAGGCAAGAATCCTCTCGCGAGCCTTTGCGTCCAGTTTCAGTGCCCACTTGTCGAGAACCCTGATGTGGTAGCCCCTGCCGGAATAGACAACGTGGACATTTTCAAACCCGAGGTCCTCCTTTAGGACTATCAGCGTGTCCCTCGCGAGTTCCTTCGCATCTTCAAGGCAGAGCGGACAGACCTGACCGCTCGGATGCCTGTTGAGGCATCTCCTTAAAGGCAGGTCCTTCGCGTCTATATCAAAGACAAGCTCCGCCCCGAGCCAGCCCTCCATCTCGGCGGGCTCCCTGTAGAGCGCAACGGAGGTGTATATCGCGTAGGGTGAAGTGGCTTTAACGTAGTCCTCCAGGTCCCTTACGTCGGTGAATACGTTCTTCCTGTCGCTTGGTCCCTCCCCGGTATGGTCGAAGCCGAACTCGCGCCTCTCAAGGCTCTCCAGTATGAAGTCAGGTATTCTCTCCGCTTTCCATTCGGTTCGATAGTAGAGCTCCCTCTCCTCCCTACTAACCTCTCTCAGGAGTTCAGCCACCGTTGTCTCCCCCTTGGTTTTCTCCACTTTTCTCTTCCCTTGCGAGTCTTCTCAGATAGTACGTCAGCGGGTTTTTAATTCCACGGCAGTGCTTGTCCGGTTTGCACAGCTGGGGTGCATTGGCCCTTATCTTGTCGCAGTTCGGCGGAAAGTACCATGTCGAATTCCCGCTGTCCTCCAGGGTTGGTTTATCGGTCAAGCCGAACCCGAGGTGGTACCAGATGTTCTTTATCTCGTGGGGCTGATCCTCGAAAAGAGGCGGCTTACATCGGTTTCCTGCCTCTATGATGACGGGGAGTATCTCCTCCTCAACAACCCTCAAATCGCTCACGCAGTCCTTAATCCTGACGTCCTTTCTAGGTGGGTTCGGGCAGAGGCGCGCATAGCTCAGGAAGCTCGTTAGAAGAACAGTTATAGCATAGTTCCTCATTCCGGCTGGAACTCCTTTCAATGCCTCCTTGACGCAGGGCGGGAAGAGTTCAAAGCGAAGAGGTTTGGCTCCGACTTTGCCGAGTTTTTCAAGCCTCTCCTTGAAGTACTCCCCGGCTAGTTTTTCGAGCTCCTCCGCGAGTCTCTCGTAGAACTCTGGCAACTCATCTCTAACGTCAGATAAAAGGCTTACAGCCCTGTCAAAACGCCTCTCGAAGGCCATCTCCCAGAGTTTTAAAACGTCGTTCCAGCGGAGGTAGGCATAGCCACCCCTAATGTAAACATCCTTCAGGGAGCCTTCCCACAAACCGATAAACTCGCTCAGGGGTATTCTGTATTTGAGCCTGAGTTTCTCCCTCTCTTCCTCGGGAAGGCTCCTGTCCATGGCCCTCTCCAGTATTTTCCTGTCCCTTTCTGGAATTCCTTCAGCAGGTTTGACCTTCAGAAGGCTTTCTTCAAGGGAGCGCTTCCTCTCTATCCTCGCGCGGTAGAGTTTTGAAGTTGCCTCCCTCACGAACTCGACTTCGAGGCCGTAAGGGGAAAATGCCAGGGCACCGAGGAGGGCGTAGAACCGGAACAAATCCATGAGTTCATCGAGGGAGTCAACGGTCAGGAGCTCTTCCGGGGGTTCCTTTGATTCCAGCATCCACCTGACGAGGGACAGCGCCTCCCCGAGGCTCACACTGCCCGGTATTTTCTCAAGGAGGACTAGAAGGTCACCGAACTCGCGCCGTATGAGTTCCTGGGCCTCTCTCCCGAAGGGGTCAAGCATGGTTCCACCGTCAACACTTTGCTTTTTTCAATAAAACGTTTCCGTTCAACGACCCAGTGGGATTGATGGCGCATTATTGTAAATCTTCCATCAAAGATGATTTTAGTTCCCCTATCTTCCAAAAGTTTTATATCCATAAACAGTCAATTTAGCTATAGCTGATGAATTAAGAAGTTGTCCCAATAGCCATCACGGTGATTCGTATGACCAGAGAGGTGTGGCAAGTTCGCAGGGTCAAGACCGGGATTCCCGGTTTTGACGACCTCGTTGAGGGAGGATTCCCAGAGGGAACTACGGTTCTCGTAACCGGTCCTACCGGAAGCGGTAAGACGACATTCGCAGTTCAGTTCGTTTACAAGGGAGTGGAGTTATACAATGAGCCCGGAGTGATAGTCACCCTTGAGGAGAGGGCACAGGATTTGAGAAGGGAAATGAGGACTTTTGGTTGGGACATAGAGCGGTATGAGAAGGAGGGGAAGATAGCCATAGTTGACGGTGTTAGTGCGGTCGTTGGACTTCCCTCCGAGGAGCAGTACGTTCTCGAGGGCAACCTCAACGCTGAGGACTTCCTTAGGTACGTTTACCGCGTCGTTAAGGCAATCAACGCTAAAAGGCTCGTTATAGACTCGATTCCTTCCATAGCCTTCCGCCTCAAGAAGGAGGAAGAAATCAGGGAGATGCTCCTTCAGCTCAACACTATCCTTCTTGAGATGGGCGTTACTTCAATCCTTACCACAGAAGCTCCTGACCCTAGCAGGGGCAAAATCAGTAGGTATGGTGTTGAGGAGTACATTTCCAGAGGCGTTATCCTCTTGGACTTCATAGAGAGGGAAGTCGAGCTCAAGCGCTACCTCCTAATCAGGAAGATGCGCGAAACAAGGCACTCGATGAAGAAGTATCCCTTCGAGATAACCGAGGAGGGCATAGTCGTCTACCCGAGCGGAGAAATTTATTAGCAATCGAAATTTTTTTAAGTCCTTTCTTTTTACTTCAAGCAATGGTGTCGAGAAAAACATTGACAGTAGTCTTACTGTCCTCTCTCCTCTTCGTTTCCCTCGCCCTTAGTCGTTACTCCCCTGAAACCGATTCCTTCACGGGTCTTTGCGTTTACTCCTCGGATTCTTTTTCCGTCCTGTACAACGGTTCAGTTAGTCTTGCCGTTAGGGAGCATTTAGAGTTCGGCAACGTCTATCGGGTGGAGGGCAGACTGAGGAAGACCAAGGGGGGCCTGTGGATTGACGCTTCCTCGATAGTCCCGGCAAACGCAACCTTTCCTCTCGAACGGGTTGAAGGTGCCTACTGGGTAAGCTACTACCCCCAGCTCCTGACTCCGGGTAGTATTCGCCTCGCGTATCCTCTGAACATATCCGAGGGGGTTATCGTGATAGTTGAGGGCCTGAGATATGGTTCAAAGTTTTATCCCCTTAAAGTTACGAAACTCGGTTATCCTGAGGAGCCCATGAACGGCATGCCATACCGCCTCGAAGGTGTTGTTCTCTACGGCGGAAACCCAGCAACGCTCTGGAACGGAAGCGAAGCTTTTCGCGTTTACCTGCCCCATGGTCTCTCCTTAAAGCCCGGTCAGAAAGTTAGAGTTCTCGGCATCGTCAGGCTTTATTCAACGATTACCCTCTACGTTGACTCCAATGAAGAAATCCAAATTCTCGGTTACCCTGAGGAAAAACCCCTTAACTCGGCCGGAGTTGGAGAGATAGCAACCGGAGAATGCCTCGTTACTTGGAGGACCTCCCGCTATCTCAGGATGAACTGCACATCGCTGAAGCTTTACGGATTCTCAGCCAGGGTGGGGGACACCGTAAAGTTCAACGCCCTCAGGAGAAAGTCGAGTTTGCTCTGTCTTAACTGCACCATTTTAAGGCCCCGGGAGGAACTGCATAATTCAATCTGCTCCTTTGAAGAGGGCAAATTCGCCAGAATCTCGGGAAGAGTGGCGTGGGTTAGGGTCTATAAGAACGGCTTTGGGATTGCTAACGTCACGAACGGGAGCTGTTCCATTCTCCTAAAGCTCCCTTCAAGGCTTGGGGTGTCCATTGTGAAAAACGAGAATGTTACAGCCTACGGGTTTTTCACGACCTATAGGGGAAGACCGGCCTTTAAAGTTAGTTCAGGTGACGATATATGCTCCGAGAGACACTGCTAGGCCTTTTACTCGGAACTTTAACCGGAATAACCCCCGGAATCCACGTGAACACCTTAGCCTCTATGCTGAGGAACTTCGGCTTGGGTTCCGTCGTGCTCTTTGCTATGGGACTAACGCACACTTTCCTCGACGCTTTACCCTCGACGTTTCTCGGCGTTCCCGATGAGGGAACCGCGCTGGGAATTTTGCCGTCCCACAGGCTCGTTATAGCCGGAAGGGGTATGGAAGTAGTTAGGATAGCAATCCTTTCAAGCTTTCTGGCGGTGCTCTTCTTCCTTCCGCTGATTCCCATGTATCTTCTCCTGGCACCCTACTACAGGCCGGAGATTGGAAAAATAACCGTCGTTTTTCTTATTTTCCTCCTCGTGTTTACCGAACGTGGAGCAAAACGGCTTGGTACCTTCTTTATACTCCTCCTCTCTGGAAGTCTCGGCCTGCTAATCCTCTCGCTGAATCTGAAAGAACCTTTTTATGCCCTCTTCACGGGCCTGTTTGGAGTCCCCGTGATTGTTTCTTCACTTTTCTCAGATGTGTCTGGCGTTGAGCCGGGAGATTCTGAACTCAGAATAAGACATTCAAGACTCATCCTGTTTTCCTTTCTCGGGACGCTCTTCGGAATGCTGGCCTCTCTCCTTCCGGCCTTTACTGCCTCTCAGGCGGCCCTCCTTGGCTCTTTCATTTCAAAGGACGAGCGTTCGTTTTTGACAGTGGTTTACTCCGTGAATACCTCCAACTTCCTCTTTGCCTTCCTCAACTTCCTCGAAACTGGAAGAATGAGAAACGGAATCGTTGCCATGATGAAACCTATAGGTGTTAAAGCTCTCCCCGGTTTTCTGCTCGTGGCACTCTTCGTTGGTCTCTCGGTTCTTGTTTACGGTGAGTTTCTCGCGGGCCTCTTTGTCGATGCAATCTCCCGTGTGAACTACAGGGTTGTCAATGGTGCTGTCTTGGCTTTTCTCATTTTCCTCGCCTTGGCCTTTGATGGCCTTCTTGGGGTTCTCGCGCTCATTGCTTCGTCAATAGTCGGCTATCTTGCCCCCCTTATAGGAGTAAAAAGAACGAACTGCATGGGAGCTTTGATGGTTCCCCTGCTACTCCGCTAGTCAGGATTTCTCCTTCACAATCTTCTGGAACTCGGAATAGTCTGTCACTATCCTCTTTCCGTCGAGGGTCTCAAAGTAGACCTTCTTGACCTTGACCTTTTTAACGTCGGTGTACTTCATCTCAGGCGGGTCATAAGAGCCGGGCTCAACGACTTCATCCTCAACGACGTAGGTTTTAAGCTCCGGCTGGCCGACGTAGCGCCAGACCTCGTAGAAGACCTTTGGCTCGAGGTGGATTTCGCCGTCGAGCTCTATCCAGTCGGCGCCAATCTCTTCCAAGAACTCCTTTATAACCTCGAAGTGCATAGAAACCACCGGTCTAATATAGACCTCTGGGGGTTAAATAACTATCGCCGGTTTTTTAAACCCCTTTGCGTAGCGACTCCGGTGGTGAGAATGGCGAGGGTTATAGTTGACGCTCAGGCCGCGAGGGCCATCGGAAAGGGCGCGATGATAGTCTTCAAGAAGGGTGTGGTGAGAACCGAGGGCGACTTTGAACCCGGTGACATCGTTGAGGTCTACACTCGCGGGGGCAAGTTCCTTGGGAGGGGTTTCGTTAATCCGAACTCAAACATAATGGTCCGCCTGCTCATCAAGGACAGGGAAACGCCTATAACGAAGGAGCTATTCCGCGAAAGGATTAGGAAGGCCAACGAGTACAGGAAGAAGGTGCTCGGCTACGATAAAGCTTATAGAATGGTCTACGGAGAAGCTGATTACCTTCCGGGCCTCATAGTCGACCGCTTCAACGAGATTGCATCGCTCCAGATTTCGAGCATTGGAATGGAGCGCTTTAAGCTCGATTTGGCCGAGGCGATAATGGAAGTTGAGCCCGAAATCGAGACCGTTTTTGAGAAGAACACTGGGCGCTCAAGAAGAAGGGAAGGTTTGCCCGAGATAGAGCGCGTCCTCCTTGGAAAGGAGAAGTACAGGACGATAATAGAGGAGGGCAGGGCCAAGTTCATCGTCGACATGCGTGGCCAGAAAACCGGCTTTTTCCTCGACCAGAGGGAGAATAGAATGGCCCTTGAGAAGTATGTCAGGCCCGGTATGAGGGTTCTCGACGTCTTTACCTACACGGGTGGCTTTGCAATCCACGCCGCCGTTGCCGGGGCTGAGGAAGTAGTTGCCGTTGACAAGTCCCCCAGGGCCATAGAAACCGCCAAGGAGAACGCCAAGCTCAACGGCGTGGAAGACAGGATGAAGTTCATAGTAGGTTCGGCCTTTCCAGTCATGGAGGAACTCCTCAGAAAGGGCGAGAAGTTCGATATCGTAATCCTGGACCCACCGGCCTTCGTCCAGCACGAGAAGGACCTCCAGCGGGGACTCAGGGCCTACTTCAACGTCAACTACGCCGGTTTGAAGCTCGTCAAGGAGGGTGGAATCCTGGTTACGTGCTCCTGCTCCCAGCACGTTGACATGCAGGCCTTCAAGGACATGGTAATCGCCGCGGGGGCCAAGGCAGGGAAGTTCCTCAAGATGCTCGAGCCATATAGGACTCAGGCTCCCGACCACCCGATTCTCATGGCCTCGAAGGACACCGAATACCTTAAGTGCCTCTTCCTCTACGTTGAGGACATGGAGTAGGACGATGACGAGAAAGCACCTCCTCTGAGCGGTGAGGAGACGCCCACGG
>NZ_WAKV01000045.1 GCF_015523185.1 Thermococcus sp. | reverse complement strand
AGGCGAAGGTAGATGTAAAAACCGAGGAATATGAGGACGCCAAGGAGGATTAGGACAACAGCAACAACGAGGAAGCCGAAGAGGAACAGCAGGCCCAGTATTAGAACACCGGCGAAGGCAAGGGCGCCCTTGATTTCCTCCCTCATCTTCCCACCAGTTTAGCTATCCTATTAGCGAGCTTTAACTCTTCCGGTGTGTTCACGTTTAAAGCCAGAAGGGAGTTGCTCAGCTCAAAAAAGCGCTCTCCCTCTAGCGCTACCGCGTTCAATCCAACTATCGCGTAGCCCCTGTAAGCTACGGGCTTTAAATCCCGCGGAACCTTCTCCAGCGGAAGGACGCCGGTTAAGCTTACCCTCCCGTCGAAGGCCTTCGCGATTGAGCTAATATCCGAGGCCTTTAGGAAAGGCAAGTCGGCTGAGACACTGACGAAAGGTCCGAACTCCTGGAGGAGCCACATCACGTCTTCGACGTAACCCCTTCCAGGTGTTTCAACGAAGGGAACTCCTTCCCTAAGGCACAGCTCTTTGGCCTTCGGTGTGTTCTTTGAGAGAGCTACGATTGTTTCTCCCATCACCAAAGCCTCCTCATAGACCCGAAGGAGCATCGGCTTTCTCCCGACCTTCAGAACGGGCTTTTCCTTTCCCATGCGCGTTGACCTTCCGCCGGCGAGGATGAATACCGGGTAGCTCATGGATTGAGCTTGGGCAAGGGTTAAAAGAACCTTTCCCAAAGGGGATTCATGAAGGCCACTGATGCGCTCCTCGCAATCTTCTTTGCCCTTGTTCTTCTGGCCTCTGGATGTCTAGGAAACGGGCGGGGGGAAGATGCCCAAACGACTCACGGTATCCCCCCAGCAAGAGTTGACGCACCGTCGAGCAGTTTAGAAGGGCTATCTTCTCAACCACCCCATTCGAGTGGCCTGTCCAAAATCGAGAGCTGGGCATACTGGCTCCAGAACGCGAGTCCAAACGTTATAGTCCGGAGTGGTTTTGATTTAATCGTTATGGACTATTCACGGGACGGAAACGATGAAACCGCCTATACACGGGGAGAGATTGAGGAGATTAAGAAGGCCGGCGTGATTCCAGTAGCTTACCTCAGCATAGGAGAGGCCGAGGACTACCGCTTTTACTGGAACGAGAGCTGGGCGGAGAACCCTCCGGAATGGCTCGGCCCGGAGAACCCGGAATGGGAGGGCAACTTCGCCGTGAAGTACTGGAGCGATGAGTGGAAGCGAATCGTCTTCACGTACCTTGATAAAATTATTGTCCGGGGCTTTTCCGGTGTTTACCTCGACAAGGTTGACGAGTTCGAGTACTGGAGTGCCAAGGCCCACGACGAGAACTGGACGGCGAAGGAGATGATTAACCTCATCATAGAGATAGCAAACTACACGCGCTCGAAAGCAGGTGAAGACTTTCTCGTAATCCCCCAGAACGGGGAGAGACTTCTAGAATACGACGACGGACGGCTTTTGAAAGTCGTCTCGGGATGGGCGAGCGAGGACGTCTTCTACGACGGCCTTAGGCCGAGTCCGTGGCGGGATGAAAAGCTTCCCCTCCTCGAGGAGGTTGCCAAAGCCGGAAAGCTCGTCCTCGTTGTTGACTACATCGATGACGGAACAGAAAGTCCGGAGAACATAGCGAGAATAAGGGACTTCACCGAGAAGGCGAGAAAGAGTGGCTACATCCCCTACGCGGCGAGAGAGGATAGGGAACTCGACGAGCTGGTAATGATTCCGGGAATTCAGCCGCCAAGATAAACCCACACAAACGCTAAAACGAGCAACGTCCCGGTCCGCGTTATCTCGGCAATGGCTCCAAGGCAGTCCCCATTTATCCCGCCGAAGTTCCTGAGGGAGAGCCTTATGGTGTACGCGCCGAAGAGAAGGCCAAGGATTCCCAAGAGGGCAGGCGGGTCGAAGAGCGCTATTGGAAGGTACAGGAGGAGGTAGAGAAGCGTCCCAACGGTGAACTGCTTTCCGTTCATTTTTTCCATGAAGTACGCTCCCAATCCCCGGCCAAGGGGCTTTTTAGTGGCCAACCCAAGGAGGAGTGAAAACTTGGAGTTCAGCTCCGCCAGATAGATAGCATAAAAGGGAACGAGTTGAAGCGAGTAAACCTGGAGGAAGAGAACCATCACGACGGCGAAAACGCCGGCTATACCCGT
>NZ_WAKV01000044.1 GCF_015523185.1 Thermococcus sp. | reverse complement strand
GGTGAAACGTCAGCGTCCCGTTGCAGTAGTGGAATAACCCTCGTACAGGCCAAAGGTCGCACAGCCGTTTTATCAATCCTACCCCAGCCGGGAATAACAGGACATAGACAACTCGGGTCATTCATCTGGAAGGGCCTGCTCCAAGCAACTTCCGTCCCGTTCAGAATCATGACGTAGCCTGACATCGGAGAACCATCCGGCAGGGGACGTTCAAAGCCCATCAACACGTAACTGCCGTTTGAAACCAGAAACGCGTTCATGAGCGGAAGGAAACTCCGTCCAAGGTCGAACTTTTTAACCGTACCCTCCCTGTCAAAGACGTAGAAGCAGTCATCCGGTGCGTAGTTTCTGAATTCAGAATATGGCCTGGGTGCGGTCTGATAAACGAAGGACATAGAGGTAGTGTCTCGTGTTAGTTATCAGAACCTCCGGAACGGCGTTCCGTTTTCCTTAATCCCGTATCTTCCCCCGTCGTAAGTCCAAGCGTAGCTAGGGAATGTGAGGTTCCAGAGAGGTTTCCCATCGTAACTGCAAGCTCTCAGAACAACAACCGGGACCTCTGCGGTTAAGTTGCCTGTACTCACGTTGGTTCTGCCGTAGACGTCAACGTTGAACTTCACGAAGGGAACCATTCTCACCTCGCTCTCATTCCCAACGGCAACGAAGCCCCAGTTGAAGAAAAAGACCTCGCTCGCGTTAGTGAGGTACGTTGAGTTTTTGACTTTAACCGCGAAGCTCTCTCCTGTTTTGTAGACCAGAGTGCCGTTGAAGGCACTCACCTGTTCCAGACCAGCCAGGGGGCCGTATTCCCGGAGGGGGCAGATAGAAAGAGAGATTTCCCGGGCCTTTCATTCCTTTCCAGGCTCTGGCTCAAAACGAAGGTAAGAACTAGTGTAAGAGCAACGACAACGGCGAGGATAACCCTTCTTCCAGACACAACACTACCGGAAGAATATGACAGTCGAGGGTTATAATTTTTTCTCCAAAAAGTTGTCAAAAGGAAGTCAGCCCTTCAGGAAAGCCTCAACTAAATTCCTCGTCTCGTTGAGAGCCTCAAGGGGAATCCCCTTCGGAAGCCCTCCGATTTCTCCTTTAACGTCCTTTAGAACGCCTTTCCCAGCTCCAAGGAACATTCCCTCGCTCACTATCCCCCTGAAGTTCGCCGGCGGGAGTAACGCGACCGCCACGCGGTTTCCTTCCTTAACGCTCAAATCGTTCGTCACTACGGTAATCGCTCTGTCTCCTATGTTGACGTTCGTGACCAAAAGCCTGTCAGCGTTCGGATGTTTGGCAACACTCATGACCTCGCCGACCTTTATGTCCACCGCTATTACAGGGTCGTTTATCTTCCCCAGGGCCAAGCGTTTGTCGAGGCCGAGTATCGTGTTCAGGAAGAAGCGGATTTTGGCAACCTGCTCCTCAACCTTCTCCCTTTCATCTTTGGAGGCGTTGCTTATGAACTTGTGGTGCCAGTCCTCGCCACCCAAAGCCTCGACTATTTCAAGGGCCTTCTCCTTAAGGGACTTCATCTGAGGTGTTTCGATGAGTTCCTTAGGTTCAATGTAGGAATAACGCATCGCCTGTATCTCGGGCAACATTTCCTTGCCGAGCTTTATCGCTCTCTTCTTGTCCCAGTGCCCCTTGAACTTCGCGCCCTCAATCGTCTTCAGAAAGAGCTCTATCGCCTTCTCCGCCACGAGTAAGCGGTAATCCTTGCTCGTGTCCCACATCTTCATCACCTTCTACTGCCTTTAAAACCCGTCTCTTAACGCTTTCGTCCTTTATACCTTCCGCTATCGAGCGGGCTTTGGCAGAATCACCCCGCCTTGCGTAGGCGAGTGCAATTTCTCCAAGCAGTTCCGATGTAAGGCCAACGTCCTTAACCACGCCGGCCAGGATTAAGGGCTCTTCAAGATGACCAATCTTGAGCAGTCTCATCGCTATCGAGAAAATCTCCCCATCCATCGGTCGGAATTTGCCTATGAGGATTAGGTCAAGGGCTTCGTTGAAGACCTTTCTCGCAAGGTATGGTCTCTCGTGGAGGAAGAGCCAGTAACTGAGGTGGAGCATCTCAACGGCCCTCTCCTCGAGGGGAAGGAAGCGCATCACTTCTATTGCCCTCTCAATGTCTCCTTTTTCTATCAGCTCAGCAACCACAGGCCGGCCGTGTTTGAGAACGCTTTCTATTAGGGCTATCTTCTCCGCCAGATGCTTCGCCTGAAGTTTGAAGAAAAGGGAATCGTAGATGTCCCTTGCCAGTTTGTAGAATACCAGAGCCTTCTCGTTTGGAATCTCGTCGGCGCTCTTTTCGATAATCCTTGCAACCCTCCTGAGGGTTTCGAGGGCCCGTGAGGAAAGCCCCCTCGAACGCTGTATTTCATCAACCGCCTCGGCAAAAAGGATGTAAGCATCACTGTATCTGTCGGCCAAAACGAGGTTCCTGGCTATTCCAGCAAGGGCCTCTCCCCTCAGCATTGGCGATGAGAGTGATTTTGCAAAGAAAACGGCCTTTTCGAAGTAGAAAGAACCCCCTTCCTCACGGTTTAGTAGGTAAAACGCCCTGCCAACGAAAGAATAAGCGATTGCCTTCTCATACGTCCCAGAGACTTCCTCAAGTGATTCAAGCATTTCAGATAGGACTTCCTCCCTTGGAAACTCAGTTATGACCAAGCTTAGTGCGAGAATCCTTTGTAGGGGGTCCACAATTGAACGCGCCCTTTCAAGGGCCCCCTTGAAGTCGCCGATTTTTATCCTCTCCTTTACTGCCTCCACAGAAACCACCAGACAAAAGGTGTAGAACCAAAACCTAAAAAGGGTTACCCCTTCATCTTTTTATCCCAGTTCTCGAGCATCTTGTCGAGGGCGAGCAGACTATTTAGCCTGAGACGAACCTTCTTGTTCTTCCAGTCAATCGAGCCCTTAAACTCGTTGAGTAGCTCGAAGACTTTCTCAGCCTCTTCCCTCGGGAGATACTTTCCGTAGAACTCCTCACCGCAGTGGGGGCACTTAAAGACAAAGTTCTCTAGGGTTTTGAGGAAAAGCTCCCAGTCTGTTAAAACCTCCTTGGCGTTTTCAATGGTCAGCATCTGCTCAACGAGCTCAGCCCAGTCGAGGGGCTTGCCGCAGAGGGGACACTTTGCCATCACTCCACCTCCCTCAAAAACTTCTCTATCTCCTTCAGGATTAATTTTATCGCCTTATCAAGGTTGGCCTTACCGTTTGCTCCGGCGGCCCCTGCGTGCCCACCGCCTGAGCCCTCTATGATTGGCCCGACCTTCTCCATTATCTTCCCCAGGTGAAGGCCCTTCTTAACGAGGCTTTCCTTTGCTCTGGCCGAAATCCTCACACCGTTTTTCTCGCTCCCAACGATTGCTATATCGGCACCAAGCTGGAGAAAGACCTTGCAGGCGTATGACTCATAGGCGGAAACCTTTGAGATTGCTATCACATACCTCCGGAACTTCCTGATTTCCAGCCTCTGGCAGGCCTTCAAAACGGCCATTCTCTTTGCGTTGTCGGTGTTTTCATCAGTAACTGGAGCAACAAGCTGGGATATCTCACCCATCTGAATAGGGAAGAGCTCAAGCATCTCCGAAACTGCTTTGAATGTTTTCGCGTTGGCGAAGCGGAAGTTGGCGGTATCTGTAACAACCCCAGCGAGAAGGACCTTAACGCTCTCCTCATCAGCAAAGCGGAAGTACTTGAAGAGTTCCCACACTATCTCGGCCGTTGAAGTCCTCGAGGAGTCAATAATAGCTATGTCCGCCTTAATCGGCCTCTCCTTCTCAACGTGGTGGTCTATGAGCACGACGGTTTTCCCCTCTGGAATTTCAATAGGCTCAAGCTGTTCAATTGAAGAAGTGTCGAATATGACAATAACGTCCTCCTCAACCCGGGGGTTTTTCTCGACGGGAACGGGAGAAAAAGTCAGGAGTCTCTTTGCATAGGAAGAAACACTCTGGGCCACGCCAATCCTGATTTTTTTGACACCAATTGACCTCAGGTAGCGGGCAAAAGCTATGGCTGAACCCAAGGAATCGGGATCTGCGTTATGATGGCAGAGGAGGAGAAAAGACTTGTTCCTTGATTTCTCAAGAAATCGCTTGAGCTTAATTTTTCCCTTCATCCCAGCTCCTCCAGAGCTTTTTCAATACGCTCTACAAAAGCTCTAGCATCTTCAACGAGTTCTTCGGCCTCCTCTTTACCCGGCCGAAACGTGGCATCATAGTCAGCTCTCTCCCGAAGGCTTTCAGCAAGACTAAGAGCTCTCGCATAATGCTTCTCTATGGTGCCATCCGTTACGAATTCAAGTCCAAACTTTGCAATCACGCCTCTATGGCTTTTGGTAATGATTCCCCTAGCCCTGAGAAGGGCACTGGCGGCGTAGAACATTGCATAATATGCCCTACTCAGGGCATCCCTGTAAAATCCCTTCTCAAGTAAAAGCTCCGCCGCATCCAGTGACTCATGGGCATTGTTGAGTAGAAGACTTACTTCATCGTCCAATTAGAACCCCCTCCCTTTGGATGTTCCTGTAAAACGCGGTGTTAAGGCTCTTCATTAGCTCAAACTCTTCAAGGCTTATAACTTTGGCCGAGACGTAGACACCGTATTCAGTGAGGTAATCAACGACAACGTCAGAAACTTTTTTCTGAGCCTCCCACGCGTTTCCTTCAACAACTACAAGGACATCAACGTCACTGTTCTCGCTATAATCTCCCCTCGCAACAGACCCAAAGAGAACTATCTCTCTAATTGAGTCTCCTAAAAGCTTTTTAACGTCCTCTGCAAAGCGCCTTGCCACCTCTTGATAATCCATCCTCCTCACCGTATAAATTTAGACTTTGGAAGTTTAATCCTTTGTGGCAAGTGTTTTTAGTTTCTTCTCAACGGCTTCGTAGGCCTTCTCAAGAGCCTCATGGACGAGGGAATCAACGTCAACTCTAACGAAGACCGGAACCTCAAGGTAGACTTCAATTTCAAGGTCGAGTGTCTCATCGCGGTTTATCCTTGTCGTCACCTCTATGTCCTTGACGTCGCTCCTGTTCAGGGAATCGAAAACGTGCTTTATTATAACCTTCTGTGCCAGCTCGCCGATTTCAACGAGCTGTTCCTCGCTCAGCTCAGGAAGGCCAATGTGGACAACTCCCCTCCGCTCCATCGCCATCACCGGGGGTAGAAAAGAGAAATCAGCCCGCGGTCGGGCGGATTGCGCTCTGTATCTTGGCGGTTAACTCCTTGAGCTTTTCGTTGAGCTTCTTCTCCTGCCTCTCCAGAGCGCTTAAGCGGACTTCAAGGGTTTCAACTTTCTCCTTGAGCTCTTCCACCGCCTTGCTTTTCTCTGTCTTGACGATGAGCGTTCCTATAGTCTTGTAGATGACCGCATCGTCGGGGAGCTTCTCAATTTCCTCCAAAGCTTTCTTGGCTTCGTTTAGCTCGAGCTGAACCTTCTGCTTCTGCTGAACGAGGAGCTGGAGCTGCTGCTGGTAGCTCTCAAGCTGGGCGAGCATGGACTGAACCTGGGGCGGAATGCTCTGCAT
>NZ_WAKV01000043.1 GCF_015523185.1 Thermococcus sp. | reverse complement strand
TCCCCAACAACCTGCACGATGACCCTCCTGTGCCTCGGCCTTACGTCGAGCTCAACGAAGAAAATCTGCTGCCATGTTCCTCTTATGAGCTTTCCATCAACGACGGGAAAGCACTCGCTAGCTCCGAGGAGTGTAGCTCGGAGATGGCTGTGGGCGTTATCGTCTATCCTGTCGTGGAGATAGCCCCTTCCTCTTGGGATGAGCTCCCTCACGGTCCGCTTAAAGTCCTCTAAAAGGCCGGACTCGTGCTCTATCGTAACTATAGCGCCAGTTGCCCCCGGAACGAAGACGAGAACATGGCCGTTCTTTATTCCACTCTCCTCAACGACCCGCTCAACTTCCGCCGTTATGTCCACGAGGTCAATCTCACCCCGGGTTGAGAAGCGGAGCTCCTTGGTAAAAACGGCCATCACACCACCTCCAGCAGGGTCTTTACCTTTTTCACAACATCAAAGGGGTTCCTGCCGAAGACGTAAACGAGAGGTTCAACTCCTTCCCCACCCCAGTCGAGGACGAAATCTGGCGATGACTTTTCAAAGATGTTCGCTATCTCCTTAACTGCGTCTTCATCGCTTAAACCGCCGGTCCTAGTCTCGGCGTATTCAAATCCCAATCTCTTTACCGCTCTGGCAATCCTCTCGTTGAGTTTGACGTTCATGACGCTCCTGATTTCTGGGTTTCTATCTGCGACGGCCAAAATCAACAAGGCGGTAAATTTGCTTGCCCCCGGCTCGGGGGGAAGAGCATAAGGTCTGCCCTTTACTAGGGTTATCCTCCCCGGAATCGCGATTACGTCTGAGGGGCTCTTGGCCCCGGGCGGGGCATAGGCAAGGTTACTCCTCACCTCCGGAATGAGTTCTGGCAGTCTGGAGAGTGACAAGAGCTCCCGAAGGGCGAGTTTCATATCCTCTACTGCAGTTGAGTGGCCGAAAACGAAGAGAGACCTGCAGGTCTCTTCGCTTACCCCGGCATATTTGGCGTAGTGTTTGCACAACTTTCCTGACGAGAATAGTTCGAAAAGCCTCCTCGATGTGAATGCTATGATTTCGTCTTTTGACGCTCCAGTGAGTATTAGGCTTGCTATCTCTTCGGCGATTGAATCTAGAAGACCTGCAACATCTCCCGGGGGTCTCCTGTAGTTGCCCCCGAGATATTTACTAACCATTGCCTGAGTTATGCCGAGGTACTTGGCTATCCTCGACTGTCTAAGGCCCCCACGGTAAAGAATTTCGGCTATTTTCGCGCGGAGGTACGGCATGAGCTCCTCGGCGATGTAAACGCTCGGCGTCTTCATACCATCACCCTAAAACCGAGTTATTAAACCCGCGGGGATTTAAATCGTTATTGTCCACAAGTTGATGTCAAAAAACGTTTAAAAACCCATCGTTTTTTACATGGGAAGGGCTCTTATGGGGTGGAAAGGACGCGATGTGATAAGCATAAGGGACTTCTCGAAGGAAGATATCGAGTTCGTTTTGAAAGTTGCCGAAAGGCTTGAAGAGGGGCTCAACGAGAAGGGCTCGCTCGACTACGCCCGCGGGAAAATTCTGGCGACCCTTTTCTTCGAGCCGTCGACGAGAACGCGCCTGAGCTTTGAATCGGCGATGCACAGACTCGGTGGTTCCGTCATAGGGTTCTCCTCTGCATCGAGCACGAGCGTCAAGAAGGGTGAAAGTTTGGCTGACACGATAAAGACGGTAGAGCAGTACAGCGACGTCATCGTAATAAGGCACCCCATGGAGGGTGCCGCGAGACTTGCCGCTGAAGTTGCGGAAGTCCCGGTCATAAACGCCGGCGACGGGAGTAACCAACATCCGACTCAGACTTTGCTGGACCTCTACACGATAAAGAGAGCTTTCGGGAGTATTGATGGAT
The DNA here is from genome assembly GCF_015523185.1 of Thermococcus sp. Classification (NCBI taxonomy): domain Archaea; kingdom Methanobacteriati; phylum Methanobacteriota; class Thermococci; order Thermococcales; family Thermococcaceae; genus Thermococcus; species Thermococcus sp. The sequence goes on along the minus strand of NZ_WAKV01000043.1, from coordinate 2,364 downwards.
TAACAATCGGCCTGCTCGGTGATTTAAAGTACGGAAGGACCGTCCACAGCTTGGCGGAGGCTCTAGCTTTCTACGACGTCGAGCTCTACCTGATTTCCCCCGAGCTTTTGAGGATGCCGAAGCACATCGTTGAGGAGCTCCGCGAGAAGGGCCTCGAGGTGCACGAGACTACCGACTTGGAGGAGGTAATTCCCGAATTAGACCTCCTCTACGTCACGAGAATTCAGCGCGAAAGGTTTCCGGACGAGGAGGAGTACCTTAAGGTGAAGGGAAGCTACCAGGTAAACTTATCAATCCTCAAGAACGCCAAGGAGAGTCTTAGGGTAATGCACCCGCTACCGCGGGTTGACGAGATTCACCCGGAGGTAGATAAGAGCAAACACGCGCTCTACTTCCGCCAAGTGTTCTCAGGTGTTCCGGTGAGGATGGCCCTTCTCGGATTAACGCTGGGGGTGCTCTGAATGCCAGAGCTTAAGGTTGAAGTAATCCCTGAGGGAACTGTGATAGACCACATCCCCGCTGGGAAGTGGTTGAAGGTGATAGAGATTCTCGGATTAACAAGGCCCAACGGCGGAACCCTGCTTATAGCCTCCAACGTCCCGAGCAAGAAGCTCGGAAGGAAGGACATCGTTAAGATCGAGGGTCGCTATCTCAGCGAGGAGGAAGTCAATAAAATCGCGCTAATAGCGCCTTTGGCTACCGTCAACATCGTGAAGGACTACAAAATCGTTGAGAAGTTCAAAGTGGAGATTCCCGATAAGATAGTCGGAATCCTGAGGTGCCCCAACCCAAACTGTGTTAGCAATCACGAGCACGTTACCCCGAAGTTCAGGGTCGAGAGCAGAGAACCACTTAAGCTCCGCTGTCACTACTGCGAAAGAACGATTGAGGGGGACGATATACTTGGGAACCTTTAGTTTAATTTTTAGTTAGGGTTTTAGTTAGGGAAAAAGTTCAAAGAAGCTCAGTCCCTCAATGGGGAGCCCTCAAACCCGATGTGCGGGAGTCTCTTGAGAACTGGAACGGCGACTGCCAAGCTCAGGAAAACGTCTATAACGCTCTGTATTGCGTTTGGGAGCCCTATTGCAACCCAGAACGGAACGTGGGTCCACTTTTCAACTACTGGGATTACCTGCTCCCTTGGCAGTCCAAGCCATATGGGGAGGGCAACGTAGTAGTTCAGGAGGAGCATTAGGGGTATTCTAATGGCCACGCCAATGACGTAGGCAATTGTTCCATAAAGCAGAAGCCTTCTGTGGTTCCTGATATCAAAGCCAACGGTCTTCCTTGCGACTTCAAGCCCTATAAGAACCCCAAACGTGGCTATTGTTTTCATCATGGCCCCGAGCCAGCTGGCCGATGAAACGACGCTGAGACCGAGGAAGAGAAGTCCGAGCGCAAAAACCCCACCCCAGAATCCGAGGAGGAAGTAAACGAGTATTATCGGAACCGCAACGACGTCAATTTTCATGCCCCATACCGTTGGAAAATCAAGGGGAGCAACGTCCAGAAGGAGAGCGAGTCCCAGCATTACGCCTGAGATGGCTATTTCCTTCGCTCCGATTTTCATCGCCACCACCGGCGAGAGTTTGTTCCATAATTTTAAAATTTTTGTTCCTATTATGGAACAATCTTCTTAAAAGCACACTTGGGAAGTTCTCCCGATGTTCACGGCAGAGAGAATAGCGGAACTCGTAAGGGTGATACGTAAAGAACACGGGCTTCCAGAGAGCCCCTTTAAGATAGATGAAGTCCGCTATGAGCCCGAAGGGGATAAACTCTTCATAATAACCCACGACAGAACTGACAAAAGCGTGGTTATAGGCAATAGCCTCGCCATAGGAAAACTCAGGGAGAGGCTCGGCGTAAAGCAAGTTACCGTTTACTCAAACCTCGACCTGGAGATAAAGCGGGAAAAACTTGAGGAGGCAGAAAAGCTCGTCGAGGGGACTGAACTTGAGTTTCTGCTCCCGATTATTGATGCCGAGAAAAGGTTTCCACCCCGGAAGTGGCCGGAAGTCAAGGGAAACATTAGAACACTCGTATTTCTAAGTTTCAACGCGAAACCACTTCTAGGATTTTCTGAAAGGCTCAAACTGCCCCATGAAGCGGTCGGGCTGAGGTATACCTTCCCAAGGCTGAAGTACGAGCCGATTGAAGGAAAATTGAGGGAGCTTTTTTACCCTGACGAAGCAAAGCTCGCCTGGATTGCTGGGGAGAAAAACATGGAACTCGTCCTTGCGGATTTCCCCTTTCCCTTCAAAAAGAGGGGAGGAGTTCACCTCCTCAACCCCTTCAGGCTTCTCCACATAGGTTTCTTCGAGCTGAAATACCTCTTTGGCTTTGAGTTCCCGACGATGGTCG
>NZ_WAKV01000042.1 GCF_015523185.1 Thermococcus sp. | reverse complement strand
TATCTTTACTCTCTTTACCTCCTCATCATGTTTGCCACCGACGTTTTCACCGGCGGAATCGCGGACAGGTACGGAAGGAGGAAAACCCTTGCTCTCGGCATGATTCTCTACGGCCTCAGCATGGCCCTAATTGGTGCTTCCCATAGATTCCTCGCATGCGCCTTGGCCTACGGTCTTGCCGCCCTCGGCTCTTCCCTCCTGTCGGGCACGCTTCAAGCGTGGTACTTCACTGAGGTCAAAACCCAGGATTTGGGGAGGAATGAGGCCAAAAAGGCCTACGGGTTGTTAAGGTCAATAAACAGTGCGAACTCGCTTCTGATAGGTATCATCACGGCCACAATAGTGGCCTTTGTAGGGATGAGGAGTGTTTTCTACGCTGCGGCCATCTTGAACTTCTTTGGAGCATTTCTTGTCGTTCTCCTCCTCAATGAGAACTGGGGGACCAGAGAAAAAGGTGTCCTGGTGATAGTCTGGGAGGGCATTTCGTTAGTCCTCAGAGGTCCAATCCTGCACTACCTCTTCATCGCGGATATGCTCTTCACACTTCCTCACTTGCATTTTCTATACTCGTGGCAGCTTTATTTTACGAGCATTCTTAAGCTCAAAGTGGAAGCCCTTGGCCCTCTCTACTCCCTAAAATCGGCAATGGGAATCTTGGCAGGTTTCCTGATTCTCTGGATTGGAAGGGGAAAAGAGAAGTCGTACGCTTCGCTTTTCAAGATGTCAATTTCCCTAATACTACTCTCTTATCTGATGTTTGCCGGCGTGCACGCTGAGATTGCTGGGGTTCTGGCATTGGCAAGTTACTCCCTTGGCGAGGCGGTTTATTTCACTGGATACACCCTCTTAATCAATGAGGTCGTTCCCAACGAGTACCGCAGTACGATAATCTCGACGAGGATGAGCGTTTCCGCCTCTGTTGGCGCCGTGTTCTACGCATTAATCGGCAGGCTTGTGAATTTTTCTGGATTGGCGGGGAGCTTTGCCCTTATGATTCCTGTGTTCGTTCTCCTTGTTCTCGTTTATGTGCGGGTTTTTAGAATAATGGAGTCCCGCGTACCCTCACCGCTGTGAAACTTTCCTTTCTCAACCTTGAGTTCATGAAAGGCATAAATACGGGAGAAATAAAACAAAAGTGTCTGAATCTGGAGGCGGGATAATGAAACTGACCCAAGCCCAGCTCTGGGAGGAGGTCAAATACACCGCGAAGCATATTGGGCTCAACATTATCTCAATCCCATGGTTAACGGCTACAGTCTACTGGTTGTCCAGCTGGGTTCCTGTCTCAGGAGAAACGATTGTCGGAATAACGAGCGTTTCACTCGCCATAGTGTTCCCGCTCTTCTTCAGCGGAGCTATCTTCAGGGAGAAGCTCCTCGGCATTCACGAGCTCCTCCTTTCGCTCCCGTTTCCTCCCGCGCGTCTTCTGCTCCTCAAGATGCTTGCCGGATTCGTGATTGAAGCGGCGGGAATACTCGCGGGCGGTTTTGTCGGACTGATTCTGGCGGATTACAGCGGGACCCACATTCCTCTAACGCTCATGCTCTCCGGCCTGCTGATTTCAACTCCCCTGCTCCTCACATTCACCTTCTTCGTGATTTTAACAACCCTGCTCTTCCGGTCCGTATGGTTCAACGCCGTGAAGATTGCAGTGGGTTTTGTGGCGTTTTTTGTTCCCCTTTACGTTCCGAGATACTTTGGAAACGTCCTGTCTCTAAAGCTTGCCCTGGTGCTGTCTCTGGCCATCTCGGTGGGGATTTCAATCCCTTCGCTCCTGATCTTAAGCTCCCTAGGTAACAGGCTCGCCGAGAAGACCCTGCTCGTGTGAGGTGGTTCCATGATAGTCCTTGAGGACGTGGGGAAGACTATTGGCGGAAGGGAAGTCCTCCGCGGGATAAGCTTGACCGTAAAACCGGGTGAGATTCACGCCTACCTCGGCCACAACGGGGCGGGCAAAACAACTACATTCCGGCTTATCCTCGGCCTCCTCGTGCCTGACTCGGGGAGGATCGAAGTTTTTGGCCTTAACCCTCTCCGGAATCCCGAAATAAGGGCGAGGATTGGCTACCTTCCAGAGTACGACCTCCTCTACCCGAACCTCTCAGTATGGGACAACCTCAGGCGCTACGCCCTGCTGAAGGGGGTTTTCGATGGGAGGGAGCTGAGGGACCTGCTGGAGTTTTTTGAACTTGGAAAATACGCCAAAAAGAAGGTTTCTACCCTCTCCAGTGGGACTCAGCGGAGGGTTGCAATGGCGAGGACTTTTCTTGGAAACCCAGAGGTTTTGATTCTGGACGAGCCGACGAAGGGCCTTGACCCGGAGTGGAGGCTGGAGTTCAAGCGCTTTCTCAAAGACTACGCGAGGGAAAACAACGCCTCCGTTCTCTTTTCGACCCATATACTCGGCGACGTTGATGAGGTCTGTGGGAGAGTTACGGTTATTAAGGAGGGCCAGATACTGTTCTCCGGAAGCCTGAAAGAGTTTAGAAAAAGTGTTCCAGCTAGGGGAGTTCTGGTGAAGGTCAGGGAAGTGGAAAAAGCCCTGATGGTTCTTGAGAAAGCCGGCTACACCCCAAAGCTTTTCAAGGACTACATCCTCGTTGAAAACGCCGAGTCTTCCCAGGTTAATGGACTTCTGGTCAGAAACGGGATAACCGTTGAGGAGATAAAGCGCAACGAGCCGTCGCTGGAGGAAGTGTATTCGACGCTCTATGGGAGCTGAATGAACTGCTCACCCCTGACCGGAAGCGCTATAGGACTGAGCATACGATGAATTATTATGCCCGATGAAGACCTCGCCAGAGAAGTCCAGGAGCTCAAAAAGGCCCTTGAGGCACTGAAGGCAAGCTTTGAGATAGTTTCTCAGATGGCGCAGGCTTATCTCAGACTCCTTAAAGTTTACGCGGAATACGGTGGCTTGAGCATAGACGTCGTCGTTCCCGAGATAAAGAACGACCCGATAGCGAGGGAGATAGTGAAGATTCTCTTCGACTTGAGAAAAGCTAACGTGAGTCAGATAACGCGCGAGATGAAGGGCAGGCGCGGAAAGGCATCCAGAAACACAGTTCGGGTAAAACTGGAGGAGCTTGAGGGGCTGGGCGTCGTCAGGGAGGTTCCCTCAGAGAGGGGCAAGGTCTACGCCCTCTCCCGTGAGGTGATCAAGAGGTGGTTAGAGCTGATCGGAAAAAAGGATCCTGCCCAGCTGGAGAAGCTCCTTGAGGAGCTGACGGAGGAGATGAAGAACGCCAAAAGCGAGGAAGAGCTTAGGCTCCTTGAGAAGAAGGTTGACATTGTTGAAGACCTCATAGAGGCCTACTACGGCGACAGGGACATCGAGCAGGCGGCAAAGCTCATGGACAAGATAGGGCCAATGATAGAGGACATCCTTGAACCGCTGAGGGACCTCCTCAGCGAGCTGTATAGTCCTGAGAAGATGCAGGCCATGGGCAAGAGCGTGGCGGAGTTCTACAAGAACCTCGTCGAGGCCGGCATGGACAAGGAAACTGCAACCGAGCTGACGAAGGAATACATGAAGAGCATCAATGCCCCAAAGGCCCTCCTCGAGACCCTAATGGAACTGATGAAGGGCAAGGGCGGTCACTCCGGATCGATAAGTATCGTTCACAGAAAGAAGGAGAAACCTGAAGAAGAGGAGGGGAAGGAGTGATTCTCCGCCCCCTTCTTAAATTTCTCCTCTTCCACCTCCCAAGGCTTCTGTTCCAGGTTGCCGGCCTACTCCGCGTTATAAACCGGGGGAAGGGGGCCTTTAGGAAGGCCCTAAAGACCGCGGGGCTTCTGGGGGAGGTGGTTGAGGAACTCGTGAAGGAGTTCAACCCGCTGAAGGGCGTTAGCTTCCGGGAGATTACGGGTTTCCGATGGAGTATCGAAAGCGTTAATGGTTCCTCTTCGAGAGGCGCGCGAACATCATCCCGGCGAGCGCGAAGAAGGCCAGACTGACCGCGTACGGCAGCGTTGCATGGACGCTCGCCAGGGCGCCGGCTATGATGGGCACGATTATATGCCGAGGCGTTAATCTTGAGAGAAGGAGGGGCTTCAACATCTACATCAGGAAGTTGAGGACGAGGGTTTAATTTCCTCCTCAATAACTCTCAAGACGTCTTCAAGAGAGATCTCTTTTGAAGGCTGGATGTTGTCTTGTGAGCCAACGTGCTTGTGGTGGGGAAAAGTTTCAATGTCTCTGTGATGTGGCGCGTTGTCCCAGCGGACTATAAGCTTTCCGTCTTTCTGCCACTGAAAAGAGTAGTGGTACTCCTCTTCCGATACAAATTCCCTGATGTAAAGAACGCTTCCCTCTATCAGTTCTGCCTTGATTTTCAGAAAGTAAAAACCCTCTCCCTCCTTGTAGTCCAGAATTTTGTAGCCTTTGACTGCTGGGCTTTTCTCAAGCAATTCTAACTCTCTCAGCATGTTCAATCTCCTTCAGCCTCTTCTCCAGCTCTTCAAGCTTCCTGACGTAGGCCTTCCACTCAATATAGTCGTCCCAGGCC
>NZ_WAKV01000041.1 GCF_015523185.1 Thermococcus sp. | reverse complement strand
TTGGAAGGAGAGTCCGAACTAAACGTAACGTTTCTGACTGAATAGAGTAGCATAATTAACATTATCGCGAACACCAGCATGAACTCGAGCGAAATTTGACCCCGCCTTTTCAGGACTAACCCCATTACTCACCCTCCAATATAAAGATATAAGGAACAATATTTAACAATTACTCCTCAGATTTACCTTCAACAACCGCAAAAATGCCGGATGGTGTTTTCTTGGTTCTAATACCGAAGTAACCCCCGGTAAAGAGTTTAAATTTATATCTGTCCTCGGAGAGACGGTGCTTAGTTAGGATGGCCCTCAACTCATCGATAAAGAACTGGGTGAGCTCGTAGTAAATTAGGTCAAGTGAACTTCTAACATAGGTCCGGATAAAAATTGCAAGGGGTATTAGAGAAATACCAACCAGTAGCCATGGGACACCAGTCAGCAGTGTTATAACGCCCGTTGCTACAATAATCCCTCCTAGAATCCCATATAATGCCTTTTCAAGCCTTTCGAGTTTCCTGCCAAGTCTGACTTTTTCCTCCCAGATGTCAAGCAACGCCGGATTGTAGAAGTCAAAGGCAGTATGTCGTTTCCCCTTGGCAATCCTCTCCCTTATCAGGGCATCCCAGTCGTCGGTGTAGTAGATAACCTCCCCGCGGAGCTTTGCCCTCTCAGCGTCGAGGGATGAGATAATCCTAATTAGGTCCTCCGCGCTCTCGTGGGCTATGTGGGAGTAAACCGATTTCTCATCGAGCTCGAGTGCTACCTCAACGGAGTCCCTGATTTCACTCATTCTTCTTCCTCCTGGGACCTTTTATGAGACCACCTATATCCAAAAGCTCCCCAGAGGATTCATCGGGGATAACTGTGGGGTAGACGTCATCAAAGTCTGGCAGACCGTTGAAGAGTTCACTCTTCTTTGTTTCGGCTTCTCTCTTAGCTTCCATAAATGAGCGTGCGTATTCCTTAGCAGTCCTCACTATTTCCTCTATGCTCCTGCTCTCGTAGATTCCACTGAGGAGCGTTACGACCTCAACCTCCCTCTCGCGCGGGTCTGGGTAGAAACCCCTGAAAATCTGCTTGCCCCTGATTTTGTTCGTGAGGTAGTCCAAAGCTTCGAAGATGTCACTCGCCTTGAGAACCTCTGGAGGACCATGTATAGCCACGAGCCCATAGAGGGCCGATTCTATGTTGGCGTCGAGGTAAAGGCCCTCGCTCTCGAAGGAGCGTATAATTAATCTCGACAGGCTCTTAACCTTGCTCGCATCGGCCTTCGCGTAACCCACAGTGGCGAAGCTCCCGAAGGCCTTGAGGATGAACTTCAAATCGCTGGCATCTAAGGTTTGCTCACCGGGAACATCCACCAGAGCAAGCAGGGACGCTATCCTCTCCACTATGGTGTAATTAATCCTCTCGTAGGCCCGGCTTATGTCATCGTTGCCTTCCTTGAGCTTGTTGTTGTCTATCGCGATAATCGAGTCCGCTATCTTGGAGAGCTTGTCTATCGTTATCGCCGCGTTTATGGTTGGCCTTATGCCCTCCTCCTTCAAAGGCAGGGCCCCTATGGCGACCACCAGGGAATCTGGGTACTCCTCTTTCAGAGCTTCCGCCAGGACGGGCGTTCCCCCTGCACCGGTTCCGCCACCGAAGCCGAAGGTGAGGAAAAAGATGTCAACGTCATCGTAACCGACTATGGAGTTTATTTTCCTCATAACTAGGGGCAAATCACGCTTCATAGCTTCCCTGCCAAGTATCGGATTGGCGTTGACACCCTTTCCCCCCGTGAGGGCCTCTCCAATGAGGATTCTCCTGTCCTGAGGAACGTGCTTCAGGTAGTCTAGGTCACCCCTTGAGGTGTTTATTGCAAGGGTCTCGAAGTCAACCAGCGCGAACAGGTCTGCTATCTTCGTCCCGCACTGGCCAATCCCTATTATCAGCGCCCTCAAGGGCTTTCACCTCACCACTATTTGCCTGAATATGCCGTCTTCGTATGTTAGTACCATTGCATCTCCCCTTATGTAGCGTATGAATCCTGTGGTGAATAACTCAACGGCCATCCAACGGCTTGAGTTAGAGTAAAACACGAAGAGGACCTTTCCATTAGGGGTGTATCCCGGAACTAGGACTATCGATGAGTCCATCGGTGCGGTATAGTTCGCCACCACAACGTTACCGTTCTTCAGGTGGAAGGCTATGTAAGGATTGTACACCGAGACGTTATAGCTTCCATAGGGGACTATTACTATGTAGTAACCCTTATTGACCTTAGTCGTGTTGGCCATCACGAACGAGTTCCCGTAGAGTTTCACAAGTGAATCGTAGACCTTCTGGGTATCGTTTGAGGAGAGGCCGATTGTTATTACGTTGAAGAGCTCTGAGCCAAGGGCAAGCCTAATCTCGTCGAGGGTAACTTTTGGAACGAACTTGTAACGGGAAAGGTACATCACTGCAAAAGCAGTTTCGACAGTTTTACCATTGATTTCCCCACTTTCCTTGGCTTTTATCACGAAGTTAAGGGCCTCCCTGCTGAAGTTGTAGCCGAAGTTCGCGAGGACATCGGTAGTGCGGACGGTTAATTCAACAGTCGGCTTCATCTCTACAACACGACCGCTAACCGGGTCATAGTAGGGCTTCCAGTAGGCCCAGCCACCGTCAAAACGCTGTGAAACGAGCCACTCGGCATGAGGTTTGAGCTTCTCCTTGGGAACAACCCCGATAAATGCCTCCAGTATTGAGACCGTTGTTAGGACATCGGGCCGAAGCATGTAAGAGAAATACGGTGTTGAGACGTATATTCCCCATCCACCGCTGGAGGTGCTGAGAACCCAATTGATTGCCCTCTGAATTAGGGAATCGTTTGCCGGAACACCAAGGTCGAGGAGCGCTCTAACAGCGAGGGCAGTTTCGTAGGGCTGTGGACCGAGGTCGTTGCCCCAGAGGCCGATTCCATAGGGGAGCTGGGAGGCGATTATATCCTTGATTGCTTCGTCTTTCTCATCCTTTGAAAGGGCATTGAAGCGGATGAGCGTCTCGAGGGCGTAGAAGTAGGCCGGGGAGAACCTGTGGGTGCTCACCATCTTCTGGGCATCAACCTTAAGTGCTTCCTTCGACCACTCAAGGGCCTTTTCAATGGACTCGTTTGAAGGAACACAGTATTTGAGGGCCAGAAGGGCGTAGTAGGTGGCCTTCTCGTTGGAGGGCCCCAACTCAACGAGAGGCCATCCCCCATCCCTGTTCTGGAGGGCCTTTAACTCCGAGCAGGGCGCCGCGTAGGGGTTTATCTCAACGGGAATCTCGGGAGAGTACTGCTCAAGGTACGAAACTGCCAGAAGGGCATAGGCGGAGGTCTTAACTACCTCAGGGGTCGTCATGGGATAAGTCGGGGTGGAAACCCAGTAGGCGTAATTCCCGGAAACGTTGGCGAGCTCAAGGAGCTTGCTAACGAAGTAGGAGGTTGTAAAGTCCAGAGGCCTCACAAGTTCTAGGGCGTAGGTGAGCATTGCCCTGTCAAGTACGGTTACGTTCGTACCCTTTAGAACGTTTTCAATCTCAGAAACTAGTTTCCTTGGAACCGGGTAACCAACGGAATGGAGGGCTATCACTTTAAGAGCTAAGGTCTGTTCCTGCGGAAGTGTGGAAGGCGCTGACAGAAGAAACGTTACGGCTTCCTTTACAGGACTTTCCGTGTAGTAATAGCCGTACTCGCCGAGGGCCCAGAGGGCCATGGCCGTTGGGTAAAATTCTGGCCTTGTCTGAGGAACGTAACCCCATCCACTACCTGAGGTTGAACCCATCAGATAGGAAACCGCCCTAGAAATTGCACCGGAAACAGGCCCAGAATGAATCGGTGAAACGTAAGGCTTCGCCATGATTAAAGCTATGAGAGCATAGGAGGTATCCACGACGTTGCTCGTCTCATTGGGGAGGTAACCCCACCCCCCGTCGGGATTCTGAAGGGATAGCAACTTCATAGCCAGGGAGTCAATTTCACCGGAGCTGGCGTTACCAACGGCCTTCTGGGAACCCGAAAGGGCCATCAGAACGAGGCTCATGTCCCTAATGCTCTGAACGTTTAATGATGCATCGGAGAGAAATGCAACACCGCCACTTATCACTCCCGCGGAAGCAGTGGGAAGAACCATAAGAATGACCATTAAAACCAGGGCCGTCCTCTTCATATCCTCACACCCCGAAAAAAATTGAGGGGAAGATACATAAAGTTTTCCGAGAAGAGGAGAATCAATCCCTGATAAACCTTCCCTCGAGACCCCTGCCGCGTGAATCGACGTCGTCACGCATTATTAGCACTACCCTGCTCGGCTCGTATTCGTCCTCGATGTGATAACCGGGTAAGTGCTTCACAAGCTCCTCAGCAAAGGCCCTGATTTCCTCATGGCGGGGCATATTGTTTATCGTGAGCCTGTTCCTTGAGAAGCCGACGAACATGTAAGCCTTTGCCTCTACGAACATCGGGTTAGCCATCTTAATCAGCTCGGCGTATTTCTCTGGACTGTGCATGTTCTCGCCCTTCACAAGCGTCAACCTTATCACAGTCCTCGTTTTCGCGTCGCGCATGAGCTTTAGCGTCTCCTTAATCCTTTCCCAGCCGTCGGGAATCATGGGGACGTTTACCCTGTTGTACGTCTCTACATCAGGAGCGGTTAGGGAGACGTAGAGCTGAGTCGGTAGCTTGTCCTCTCTAATCATCTCCTCAAGCCTTTCCGGAACGGTACCGTTGGTGACTATAAATGTGGTAAAACCCCTCTTGTGGAACTCCTCAACGAGGTCACCCATGTAAGGGTAAAGCATGGGCTCGCCGGAGAGGCTTATTGCCGCATGCTTCGGGTTCCACGCCTCTTCAAACTTCTCCTTCGGAACCTTTGGATTGCCCTTGTAACCAACCAAAAGCTTCCTCTGGGCCTTTATGCTCTCCTCGACTATGAACGCTGGGTCATCCCACGGCTGTGGAAGTTCAGTTCCTAGGAAACCCTCCATCGGGCGCCAGCAGAAGATACAGTTATGGGTGCACCAAGCCAAGACCGGCGTCATCTGGAGACAGCGGTGGCTCGCTATGCCGTAGAACTTCTGCTTGTAGCAGAACCTTCCCTTGGTGAGGCTCTCCTTGAGCCAATGGCAGAGTTTAACCCCGCTGTGCCTTCCAACGAGTTCGTAGTGCTGTTTTCTAAAGAGAAGCGCGATTTCCTCGGGCATATTAGGGTTGGCCTTAACCACTATCGCCATTAGTCTCACCTAACCGAAGACTCGGGGGAGGTTTTAAAAAGGTGATTGGGCACAGGTGTGCATCGTCGAAAAATCTTTCGGCAATCTACGAAAGATTTAAAAGGAAAAGGTCGAGGTTGCCACCATGAAGACCATAAAGCCAGAGCCCATGCTCAAACCCAGAGAGATAGTTCTCTTTTCCAGTGAGGAGGAAGAAAGCAACGAGAGACCGAAGGTCAGGCTCCTGCATGAGGTAAAACGCTATCGCCTGGCCTGAACGACGACGATGTCCTCAAAAAAGACGTGCCTCTTAGCTACAACCCCGGCACTAAGACCTGAGTCTTCAAACCTTCTCAGGGTCTCCTCAATCCCCGTTATCGAGCTCTGGACGAGGTAGACCCGTCCTTTTGCGCTCAAATAGTCAGGAACCTCGACTATGAAACGGTCTATCACATCCCTACCAGTCTCTCCACCGACCAAAGCAATGTCTATGGGTTCCTCGGGTCTGCCGGGAAGGTAGGGGGCGTTGAAGGTTATCACATCGAACTTTCCAGAAACGTTCTCAAAGAGGTCGCTCAGCTTGAACTCGACGTTTTTAATGCCGTTCAGTCTAGCGTTTTTTCTCGCGAGTTCAACCGCCTTGGGGTTTATATCCACCCCGAGGACGTAGCTGGCCTTCTTAGCCATTAAGAGCGCTATCAACCCTGTTCCAGTTCCAACGTCAAGGGCCCTCTCGCCTGGTCTGACCTCAACGGTCTCGGCCAAAAGGAAGGTGTCCTCGGCCGGCTCGTAGACGTTTTCGTCGAGCAGAATTTGAAGGCCGTAGTATGTGGGCATAGGAGGCACCCGACAAAAGGCGAGAAAAAGGGAGAATCACTTCTTCCACTCGGTGTAGCCACACCTACCGCAGGACCAGCGGTCCTTGTGGTTGGCCATGAAAACGCCCGGCCCACAGCGTGGGCAGAACTTGTTCTTCCTGACGACCTTTCCGCCCTTAACCTCGTAGAGCTTCCACTTCTGGCTGGTCTTTTTCTTCTTGGCCATCTACACCACCTCACTCCTCCTCTTTCTGGATGAGGCCATCTCTAAGCAGTATATACTCGGGCTCGATGTAGAGCATCCTCTCCCTCGTCTCGTAG
>NZ_WAKV01000040.1 GCF_015523185.1 Thermococcus sp. | reverse complement strand
GAGAACTCCTCACCGTGTTTTCCACCTCCAACGCCTTCCCTCTCCGTCAGAACGCCCTTGGTGGGGGCCTCATAGTAAGGTGGGGCCGAGAAGATCACGTCAAAGCGCTCTCCCTCAGGAACCACACCGCGGATTAGCCCGCCGTTGCTCCTGATTAGCCTCACTTTAGAGTTGTTTCTCTCGATGTTTCTCCTCGCGTATTCAAAAAACTCCTTATCGAGCTCCGTTGCCGTAACATTACAGCCGAAAATTCTCTCGGCAATCAGTGCCATTAAGGCGGTATGCCCGGTTCCTACCTCCAAAACCCTCTCACCACCCCTCAGGAACGTCTTTAGGAAGAGGTAGCGCGAAACAGGAGTTGTCACGAGTCCCCGCGGGTGGTACTCAATTTCGAGGCCAAAGAGCGCCTTTGCCACCGCCCTGTTGTAGAGGATTCTCGCCCTTCTGTTCGAAAAGTCGAGCCTTCCGTGCTCGTCGAGATATTCCCCGAGTTCTGGGAACAGCTTAACCGCTTCCCCTATCGGCAGTCCGAGTTTGCCGTCCTTCCAGAGAACCATGGTGAAAGGTGGGAAAGGGAAAGAAAAGGCTTTCGCTCAGCGTAGCATGAGGTAGGCCATGACCTTCGCGTCTTCCACCATGTTGTCTATCTTCGCGTACTCGTTGGGCTGGTGTGCCGTCTCGTCGAGTGTTGCCCACACCACCGCGGGGATTCCCTTTCTCCTGAAGAACGCTGCAAAGGTTCCGCCGCCTATTCCCCCAACTATCGCCTCCTTTCCGCGGAGTTCTTTTATGGCCTCCTTTAGGAGTCTTACGATTTCGCTGTCCGGGTCTGTCGGAGGTGTCGGGTCAGCCCTCTGGAGTATCTCAACCCCGACCTCCGGTAGAACCTTTCCGTTGAGCTCCTTCCTGTACCTCTCCCTAACTACCTCGGCGAGCTTCTCAACGTCGCTCAGAATATCGTCGAGGCTGTAATCCGGGAGAACCCTGCAGTCAAAAACCACCTCGTGTTCTCCAGGGATTATGTTGGGGCTGTCCGCGGGGTTCCCGCCCATGGTCGGCTCAAAGGTGCTCTCGGGTGGGTCGAACAGCTCGTTTTTCTTGTTGTACCTCTCATGGAGGAGTTTATCAAGGTTGTAGGCCAAATCGAGCGCTACACGGTGGGCGTTTAGTCCCTTTTCGGGCATGCTCGCGTGAACCTGCTGGCCCTTGACTTTGAGCCTGAACCAGAGTATCCCCTTCTCGGCAACCTCAATGAAGGTTCCCTCCTCGTTTCCGCCGTCGGGAACGAGAACGAGGTCGTTTTCCCTGAAAAGCTCAGGGTGGTTTTTCATCAGCCAGTCTATGCCGTACTTGCTTCCGGTTTCCTCGTCGCTGACGAAGGCCAGGATAACGGTTCGCTTCGGCCTTATCCCGAGGTTCATGAGGGCTTTAACCGCGTAGAGGGAAGCCACTAAACTCTGGCCGTTGTCCTCGCTCCCCCTGCCGTAGACCTTTCCGTCCTTAACGACCGGCTTAAAGGGCTCCGTAACTGTCCACTTGCTCAAATCCCCTGGCGGGACAACGTCGAGGTGGGTTAAAATCCACAACCTCTCGCTCTCCTCGCCCTTCTCACCGTAGTAGTAGGCCAGAATGTTCGGTCTAACGCCGTTCTTGGCCCTCTCGTCGGGGGCGTTGTAGACCTCAACTTTGTCGAAGGGCCAGTCCTTTATTATCTCGAGTAACTTCTGGGCCTTGCCGTATTCTCCCTCGTAGCCGTAGTCTGGGCTTATCGCCGGGATTTTTATGAGCTCGACGAGGGTCTTTACCATCTCATCTCTCAGGTTCTCGACCTCTTTCTCAACCCTTTCGAATTCCATCGTAACCACCGGGTTTACTTCTCCGGGGAGCTTAAACCGGTTTCGGAGCGCTTATATACCCCACCGCCTAAAGCCTACCGTCCGCAAAGGAAATGGAGGTGAGGCGGTGATAGAGATAACCTTCCTCGGGAGCGGTGGGGGGAGGTTCATAACAATAACCCAGTTCCGCTCCACGGGGGGATTCCACATAAGGGCGAGCAGGAACGTCTACGTTGACCCCGGGCCCGGAGCCTTGGTGAGGAGCTGGCGCTACAAACTCGACCCCAGGAAGCTTGACGCAATCTTCGTTTCGCACAGGCACGTTGACCACTGCAACGACCTTGAGGTAATGGTCGAGGCCATGACTGGTGGCGCGCTGAAGAAGAGGGGGACGCTTATAGCATCGAAGAGCGTCGTTTACGGCGATGAGACCCACACTCCCGCGATAAGCAAGTACCACATAGACGTCCTTGAGAGCGTCCACACGCCGGAACCGGGCAACAAGATAGCGATAGGCGAGGAGGAGCTCCTCATAACCCCGAGCCAGCACTCCGACCCGACGACGATTGGCTTCCGCATGAAAACTTCCTACGGTGACATCTCATACATTCCAGATACTGCCTACTTCGATGGGCTCGTTGAGTGGCACGATGGAGCTAGGCTTCTCATCGCGGCCATAACAAGGCCGAGGGATATGGGGATTCCATACCACCTCAGCACGGACGATGCCGTTGAAATGCTCAAGAGCATGGAGAAGAAGCCAGACGCTCTAATAATGAGCCACATAGGAATGAAGATGCACTTCGCCAACCCCTACAAGGAGGCCAAGTACATAGAAACGGTGACGGGCGTGAAGACCTACGTGGCCAAGGAAGGGTTTAAGGTGATGGTGAATAGAAAAGAAATAGCCGTCAGGACCCTTAGACCTGCGCGCTTCGTTTGAGATTTTCCACCTCTTTTACCACGGTCTTATAAGCAAGTTCGAAGAGTCTGTCCCTTCTTTTCTCGCTCGGTCCCTCGACGACCACGCGAACCTTCGGTTCCGTCCCGCTGGGCCTCACGAGAACCCACGAGCCGTCCCTTAGGTTGAAGCGGAAGCCCGAGATTGTGAGCACTTCTTTGATTTCTCCTCCGAGGGCTTCCTCAAGCTTTTTCCTTGCGTTCTCAACGACTTTAGCTTTGAACTCGTCGGGGCACGGAACGTTATCCTTCCTGAGGTAATACACCGGAATCTTGGAGGCGAGCTTTGAGAGCGGGCCGTTCTCGTCAATCATCTTAATAAGCAGTGCCATCGTCACGAAGCTGTCAATCCAGTTGCCGAACTTTGGATGGACAAGCTTCCACGGTTCGCCGGCAAAGATGGCCTTGTAGCGTTTTATCCCGTCGTGGGGCTGGCCGAGGGGGACCCTGACGACCTTTCCTCCTGCTTTTTCGACGACCTCATCAATCCTCGAGCCGGTGTTTATTGAGGTAACAACAACCCCCCCACCGTTCTCCTCGACGTAGTGTTTGGCGAAGAGCGCTATTACCGTGTCCTCGTCTACGTAGTTGCCCTTCTCGTCAAAAACTGCTATCCTGTCCGCATCCCCGTCCTGGGCTATCGCCAAATCCACACCGAGTTCCCTTACCAGTTTCCCGAGGTAGGCTATGTTCTCGTATCTCGGTTCGGGCTTTCTCCCCGGAAAGTGTCCGTCAACGTGGGCGTTTATGCTTATAACCTTCGCTCCCATCTCCCTGAGCAGGTACGGGGCCAAAACGTTTCCGGAGCCGTTGGCACCGTCGTAGAGCACCCTAAGGCTCGTCTCGTGACTCACAAAGTCGAGAACTGCCCCGATGTAATCGTCAACAACGTCGAGGGGCTTAACCGTTTTAATCTCGTTCCACTCCGCCCTTCTGAACTTCCCGGAGAAGATTATCCCCTCAAGCTCCCTCTCCTGCCCCACGTAGAACTCGGTTCCATCGCCGTTGAAGACCTTTATCCCGTTGTCTGTCGGCGGGTTGTGGCTTGCGGTTATCATGACACCCGCATC
Organism: Thermococcus sp.; assembly: GCF_015523185.1. NCBI lineage: Archaea > Methanobacteriati > Methanobacteriota > Thermococci > Thermococcales > Thermococcaceae > Thermococcus > Thermococcus sp. The sequence goes on along the minus strand of NZ_WAKV01000040.1, from coordinate 10,119 downwards.
GCCGTGTTCCCTTGTCGCCCAGGCCAGGGCGGGTGTAGGAATTAAATCCGCGTCGAGGACTTCCATTCCGCTCGCGAGAAGACCGGAAACGAGCGCGTTTTTGAGCATTACGCTGGAAGTTCTCCCGTCGCGGGCAACGACGGCCTTTCCGTCCCTGTAAGTCCCGATGGCCATGCCGACCTTCATCGCCAACTCAGGGGTTACTTTCTCCCAGAGCCTACCCCTAATCCCAGCCGTGCCGAAGAGTTTCATACCACCACCGGCTCTATTTTGTTCGTGGCTTATAAACGTATATCGCGAGGTTGTCGTGGTTGATGAGCTTGAACCCCCTTGGAACGGTGTCCCCGCTCAGGGGCAGAATAACCGCTGGAACGCCCGTTCTGTGGCTTAGCTTGGCGATTGGCCCCATTATCTCGGGTGTTGGTCTAACGGAGTACAGAACCACGGCATCTCTGTAGAGTTTAAGACTCGGACTGAACAAATCGTCTTTTACTGCGTTTATCCCAAGCTTTCTCGCATTTTCAACGGCCTTCTCGTTCCAATCCACGGCTAGAACGTTGTAACCAAGTTCCATGAGCTTTAGGGCAACCTTTGGCTGGAAGCCAATTCCGAGTTCCACCGCTTTTCCCTTTGGAAAGTTTTTTGAGATGAACTCCGCTATTCCCTCCAGCATGTTTAAAGTTCTGGCTTTCACTTAAAAAGTTAGGCAAAAGCTTTATACACTCCCCGTGACCATATACCACTAAGGATGAACAAACTAAGGTTAGTGACTAGGTGACGGAAATGAGGGAGGAGGAAATCGTTGAAAAGCTTCAAAAGCTCGGTCTGACCAAGTACGAGAGCCTGGCCTACATAACCCTTCTCAAGCTCGGCCCGAGCAAGGCCACCGATATAACTAAGGAGAGTGGAATTCCGCACACCCGCGTTTACGACGTTCTAAGCTCACTCCACAGGAAGGGCTTCGTTGACGTTATGCACGGGACTCCAAGGCTCTACCGTCCGGTTAATCCAGAGGTCGTCCTTGAGAGAATAAAAGAGGAGTTCATAGAGGACATCGAGAAGCTTAAAGAGGCCTTTGTTGAGCTCTACAGACAGACCCACGGTCAGGACCTGCCGGAAATCTGGACGATTCTCGGGTTTGACAACACCCTTGAGAGGGTTCAGCACATAATAAGGACAGCCCGCCACGAGGTTCTAATCAACACTCCCTACGAGTTCCTGGAGCTCCTCCGGAGGGACATAAAAGCCCGGAAGGATCTCGTCTTCGTAATCGTGACGAACCTCCCGGATGAAATCCCAGAGTGGCTTATGGCTGACAACATTCTACTCGCGAGAACTGGCGGTGCCCCCTGGCTTATGGCCAGCTGGATAATAGGGGATGCAGACTACGCAATATTCTTCGGTGCCATTCCAAAGGACAAGCGCAGGGAGAAGTTCTACTCCTTCTGGGCCAAGAGCCCGAGGGCTGTCTTTCAGTACATGCACTGGTTCTACACGATTTACTTCGACAACAGCGAGGTAGTTAAGCCCCTGAACTACGAGGCCATTCCAAAGCCCCTAACACTCGTCAACATAAGGACTCTGATTACAATCCTTAAACAGGTCGGTCTTCCTAGGGAGGCCGAAATCATCGGAAAGCTTGTAGATACCCGAGAACCAATCGAGCTCCACGGAAAGGTCGTTGACTACGAGTACACCCCTCTGGTTGCGAACGTCACAATCGAGGCCGGTGGCAACCGGTGGAAGGTCGGTGGAATAAGCAGTTACGTTGAGGACGTTGAGGGCGAGAGGTTTATACTCCTCGAGTGATGCCTATGCGCGTTCTTATGCTTTCCTTTGAATACCTTCCCGTCAAGGTAGGAGGTCTAGCTGAGGCAGTTACGAGCATAGGAGAAGGTCTTGTGGAACTAGGCAACGAGGTGGTTGTCTTCACCCCCAACCACGGGAGGAACCTGGGCGAGTACCTATTTTCTTTTGCGGTTGCATTTGAGGGCAGGAAAGTCTCAATAACAGTGAGAAAAAGGGAGCAGAACGGTGTCGCGGTCTACACCCTCTCGGGAGACGTCCTTGATACCGATGTTTACCCCGACTGGGAGACCCTACTCAGGAAGGCGGTACTCTTTGGTAAGGCCTCCGTCGGTTTGCTTAACAGTATCGTTGGGGCCTTTAAGCCTGATGTAATCCATGCCCACGACTGGCACACCGTTTTTGCCCTTGGGTTACTCAAAAAGTACTTCCAAGTTAGAGCCGTCTTTACGGTTCACAGGCTTAACAAGGCCAAGATTCCCGCTTACTACTTCCACGAGTCCAACCTGGGCGAGCTCGCGCCTTATCCGGACATAGACCCGGAGCACACCGCCTGCTATGTAGCCGATGCGGTCACAACGGTGAGCAGGAGCTACCTCTGGGAAGAGTGGGGGTTCTTTGGAAACTTCGACGGCAAGGTAACGCACGTTTTCAACGGCATCGACTGCTCTTTCTGGAACGAGGAACTCCTTGAAAACTCAAACCTTCCAAGGGAGGAGCGGAGGAGGAGAATCCTGGAGAGCTTTGGCCTCTCCGATGGAAAGGCATTCATGTTCATCGGCCGTTTCGACCGCTCCCAGAAGGGTGTTGATACGCTCCTACGGGCGATAGAGATACTCTCAAGTGACCCGGCTTTTGGGGACATACGCTTTCTCATAGTCGGAAAGGGTGACCCAGGCCTTGAGGCGTGGGCGAGGGCCGTTGAAAACCGCTTTCCAGAAAACGTTAGGGTAATCACCGATGTGCTTCCAAGGGAGACCGTCCGCGAGCTCTACGGCTCCGTTGACTTCGTGGTTATTCCCTCCTCTTTTGAGCCATTTGGCCTCGTCCAGCTTGAGGCGATGTGTCTCGGGGCGGTTCCAATAGCCAGTTCCGTTGGCGGGCTTAAGGACACGATAATCGACCTGAACGCCGACCCGGAGAACTCCACTGGAATCCTCGTCCCGCCGAGAGATGCTTTCGCCCTCGCGAAGGCCATGATTTTGGCGAAGGAACTCGATGAAAAGACCCTTGAAAGGCTCAGGGAAAACGCAAGGATGAGAGCCAGAAAGGACTTCACGTGGGAGAACGCCTGCCGGAGGTATCTCCTTGTCTACGAAAACGCCGTGGACAAGGCGGTTCCCTTTCTCCGCTAACGCCAGCCGTATTTGGCCAGAAACTTCTTTTTAAGCCTTTTTATCGTCCCCGAAACGCCAAGGGTCCTGAAGATAGCCCTTGAGCCGTTTATTTCCGTCATGAGGGTGAGGGCAAAGCGGAGTTCCTCGACGTGCTTTCTGTCAACCCTAACGATGCCAGTCTGGCTCTTTTCATCGAACTTGATGAACCATGGCTTTGTCCTTGCCGAGCCGAGAACGCCGAGAGCTGAGAGGCTGGCCTCCCATACGGCCTTCCTCACTTCCTCCTTCCTGAAGGACCTCTCACTGATTAGCTGGAAGGCTATGTAGCGGTGCTTCTCACGAAGCGTTGGGGGTAAGTACTTCGGCTTCTCCCTCATAGGCATCGGACAACTTTGCCCGCCAACGTTTTTAAGGTCTATCCCAGGGTTAGGGTTGGCGGGGTGAGAACTTTGGTTTGGGAGACGCCGTACTTCTCATACGCCGTTCGGGAGTTGCCGAGGGGCTGTCAGCTCTGCGTTAGAGGGGAGAAGCTTGTCCTCTTTACCACCGGTGTATGCCCAAGGGACTGCTTCTACTGCCCCCTAAGTCAATGGAGAAGGGAGGACGTTGTTTACGCCAACGAGAGGCCCGTGAAAAGCGTTGATGACATCATCGAGGAGGCAATTATCCAAGAAGCTAAGGGAGCTGGAGTGACCGGTGGCGACCCGATGGCGAGGCTTAACAGGACCGTTGAATATATTAAGGCCCTAAAGGAGGCCTTTGGCGAGGACTTCCACGTCCACCTATACACCACCGGAGCTCTGGCCACAAAAAAGAACCTCGAAAAGCTCTACGATGCTGGTTTAGACGAGATACGATTCCACCCCGACCTCTTCAATCCAAATTCGAGGCTCTTCAAGGTTGAGATAGAGAACATAAAGAACGCCTTCGACTTCGACTGGGATGTTGGTGGCGAGATACCCTCGATTCCGGGCCAGTTCGAGAGGATGAAGTGGTACGCTGAATTTCTTGATGACCTTGGGGCGAAGTTCCTCAACGTGAACGAGCTTGAGTTCAGCGAGACAAACCTGAGGAACCTCCTCGACAGGGGTTACGGGCCTATAAGCGACGAGAGCTCAGCAATAAAGGGCTCCCTTGAGCAGGGCCTTAAGCTCCTTGAGTGGGGTGAGAAAAACACCTCACTGAGCTACCACCTCTGCACTGCGAAGCTGAAGGACGCTGTACAACTCAGGAACAGGCTTAAGAGGATGGCTAAAAACGTGGCAAGGCCCTACATGGAAGTGACTGAAGACGGAACGCTCCGCTTTGGCATCGCGGAATACGGGGATTTGGATGAGCTCTACGACCTTCTCGTCAACGAGGCTGAAGTTCCAGCGGAGTGGCTCCACGTCAACCGCGAGAATGGCAGGATAGAGATGCCCGAAGAAGTGGCTATCGAGCTCGCCGAGGTGATAGAGGGCGACGTTAGGTTCTTCATCGTTGAGGAGTACCCGACCTTTGACAGAATCGAGGTTGAGAGAATTCCCCTTCCCTGATTTTATTCCCTTCGCTTGAGTTCGGCCGAAAGGGTTATTTACCCCGCTGAATATTAACGGCCATGCGGGTCTTCATCAAAGACTACTTCATTCCATGGCTGTTGACCATCGTCTTCTGGGTTGTCATCTGGGTTCTCTTTCCAGGAAAGGAGAAAAACTTCTCGCTCCCAAACATCGTCTCGATTTTTCTCCTCCTAATCATCTTCCTCCTCGTGGCTTTGTACTTCGTTGGGAGGACCCTTGAACGCTACGGCTACTCGCGAAGGGACGTTAAAAGACTTTCGGAAATTATCGAGAAAACCCACGGGAGGCTCTACCTCTCCAAAGAGGTTTTTAATACCGTCGCAAATGCACTTATTTTCTGGGGGCTGTTTTCTTCGGCAGTTCTCCTAACAGAGAATCCCCTGTGGGGAGTCCTCAACGCCGTTGCGATGTTCGCTCGAATATTCTCGTTTTTCGTTCTGCTGGTCTCCATGGTAATATGGGTGTTGGGGTTTCTTCCCTGTCTCTACAGGCTTCTCAAGGGGAGAGAACCAAACAGGAATTTTCTTGTTGAGATAATGAAGCTCAACCTTATCTTTACGGCAACTCTCCTGGCGGTCAGGCTCATCGCGCTTCACGCTGGCGACATTTCTGCCCCCCACTACCTCACGGAACTAATCGCCTTCGGAAGAAACGACAGGGTTGTGAATGCTCTTTTTGAGCTTTCGGCGCTGAACTTCCTCTTCGGGCTGGTGGGCTTTTACGGGCCCAAGAGAATCGGAAAGGGTACGGCTCTGCTCCTAACACTAATTGTTCTCGGCCAGCTGTGGGTTGCCTGGGGAATGTTTGCGGGTTAAATTCATTATTTGCTCAGGATTAATCTAACCACCGGGTCCGTCAGGGAGTACCTCCCATCTTCCTTCTCAACCCATCCCATCTTTTCCAGGTTCCTGAGAAGCTCGTAGAGCCTGGGCTCGGGAGTTTTCATCCCCTTTACCTCCAGGTAGTCCCTTATGAGGCCCCACCTATCGTAGCCGAGCGCAATTGCCCTCAGAATTTGGATGTATCTCCTGCTCCTCCTCTCCAGCTCCGATATCTCCCCCAGGACAAGGGCCTTTGCAACTTCGAGGGATGCCTTCAACGCATTGTCAAAATCTCTCTTTTCGAGGTATTTCACCCCGAACAGCACAAGCCAGCCCGGTATGCCGTCGAGAACGGAGACCGCCCTTTCAATGTCCTCCGCTGGGACTTTTATCCCTGTCTCCTCGAATCCTGCCCTCAGGAAGGCCCTTGAAGTTTCTTCATCAAAGGGCTTGACGTAAACCTCTCCCCCAATTCTGCCGTAGAGCGGACTTTCGTAGTCGTTTATCCCAAGAAAGTCGTGAAGCAAACCGACCTCCGAGCCCGTTAGAACGATTCGAAGATTCGGCAGGCTGTCGTAAGCGTGGGCAAACAAGGCCAACAGTTCTTTTCCGCCCCTCGAACCGTAGAACCTCAGGTACTGTGCCTCATCAAAGGCGATGATGAATTTCTCCGTTTTCCCACCAAACTCGTTCAGCTCCCTGAAAACGTCCCTCAGCGGAACTTCTCTTGGCTCGACTTCAAGGAACCTCATGTTGAGCTTTACTTTGAACTTGGAGGATACCCTTTGGATGAGACTTCCCTTTGACTGGAGCTCTTTGATTAGGTCTTCCTTTGTTATGTGGCCCCTCTCGGCGTAGAGCTCCCGGCAGTCTATCAGGATTCCGGGGTTTTCGTTGAGATAAGCTCTAAGGATGGAACTCTTTCCAACGCGTCTTATCCCGAGGAGAAGCGTTAGTGGATAGCGCTCAACGCTCTTTTCAAGCTCTCTGAACTCCATCTCCCTGTCAAAAATCTCCTCTCTTTTGTCTTTCGGTCTCAGGTCGAACAGCACTCACGCCACCGTAAGTAACTTACGGGAGCATAAGTTATAAGGGTTTCGAAATGTTTATCTATTTCGTGCATGCATGCACTTATAGGTAATGCCCTTGGGTAAGACTATAACCATAGCCGATGACCTCTATTACGAGCTCGTTAAGATGAAGGGTAAGAAGAGCTTCTCAGAACTCCTCAGGGAGTTCATAGGCAAGAAAAAGAAGGGCAACCTCGACGTGCTCATGATAGCCTTTGGGGCAATGAGTGAGGAAGAGGCCAAGGAGTTCGAGAAGGAAATGAAGGAGGTTGAGGAATGGATGGACTCTTGGACACCAGCGTGGTGATTGAACTGTTCAAGGGGAATACCAAGGTTTCCACCCAACTTCTTCCCGAGGAGGAGTATGCACTTCCCTTCATAGTCCTCTTTAAGCTCCTCTGTGGCAGACTTAAGCCCAGACAGAGACTTGCCCTTGAGAAGATGCCGGTTGTGGACTTTGACAGGGCAAGCGCCGAAGTGGTTGGAGAGATATTCAAGGATTTGACCTCAGAGGGGCAGAGACCTCCAATGAAAGACCTGCTAATCGCGGCAACTGCAATAGCCCACAACATGACCCTCTTCACTTGCGACAGGAGCTTTGAGAGATTCAAGGAATATGGGCTCAAGGTGAAACTCCTGGAAAAGTAGCCCCGGTGCTCCTCCTTTGTTGAATGATGAACTTGGCTTCCCGAGGCGATGTGAAGTTGAAGGGAGAATATTTCCTCCTTTTAAGCTTCTTTGCCGGAGTCCTCTTTCTGACGGCTCTACTCGGTCAGGAACTCTCCATTTCGCTGGAAAAAAGCCTTCCCTTTGCGGTTATCCTGGCGCTCCTCTATACTCTGGCCTATGTTGTCCGAAAGGAACCCGAATGGAGAAAGTCCGGGCCCTTAAAATCCAGGGGTTTGAGGTATCTAATCTTTTTCATGGGCTCGTTTGGGTTCGGTGTGCTCTTATTCGGGCTTTTGTATCTAGCTTTTTCAAAACCAGGAACTTCCTTCGCTTCCATCGTTAAGGTGCTCGGTATTCTCTTTGCAATGGGCACTTTCCTGATGTTCCTAGCATCGGCGTTTCATAGCAGGAGTAAGACACTCGAGAAAATCACCTACTCTTGGCGAGATTTTCTGAGAGAGCTTTCAGCGTCAATTCTTCTGTTCGTGATTTCTTACTTCTCCGGCGTTTGCCTTGAAAGGAGTGTTTCAATGGCTCTCTACGTTTTTGTTGTCGCCGGCTGGTACTACTCCATGATAGCGCATAGGTATATTATACCTGGGCGGATACTTAAAATCCGGGCAGTCGTTAATTTCGTTGCCGTCGGCTTGGGACTTTACCTGTTTGTAATCAGAAACGCGCTCATAAGTGTTTTAATGGGAGTGCTGTTTGCGTTTGCCTTGGAGAAGGACTACGAGATAACCAGAAAGCTCGTGGAAAAGGGACTTCTGGATAGGAGATACGCCGAGAGCGGTGCCTTTGGTGCCTTCTATGCCCTCCTTTATCTGTTTGGAATGGTGGTAGCTTTGACTGTTGTCACTGGAAATTATAACGTTTCTTTCATTAGGGAATCCCTGTTAACGATGTTCAGGCTACTCTATTTATTCACGGCGATTTTCCTCCCCTTCGGGACGCTTCTCGGGTGGGCGAGGCTGATGGTCCCTTAGGAATGAACTGGAAAATGGACATTTGTGTTCTTTTGTTCGCTCTTTTACTCTGGCTTCTTTTGATTAATTCTCGTTGTTTTGATACGGTTGGAAATTGAAAATCCTACGAAAAAAAAAACGTTAGCTAATCCAACTAGTAAAAGAAAAAATTTATATAAGCAAATGTGTTATTTGAGATGACCAACTGGTCAGGTGGTGGCCATGAACTGGAGGAGGACTGCTTTCAGTCTCTTCCTCGTGGCCATGGTGTTGAGCCTGCAGTTGATAGCCGCCTCCCAAGCAATGGCAATGAGCACTAACAACGCCAGCATTACCTTCCGCAGGGCAGTGGTTGCCTGGTATGACGATAAGGGCAGGCTCCAAATGAACGTTACATGGATTAACAAGGTCGTTAACTTCACTAACCTGACTAAGGGCTGTCCGCTCTACAAGTCCAACGTTACTCCCAAAGTTAACGTTTCAATAGTCACACTTTACAACATGAGTGAAAGGCATGAGCAGTTGCTGTTCTTCAGGCTGAACTTCTACAACAGCACGTTTAACTATACGATGTACGCGCTCGTTTATCGTGCCGAGAGGAGCCAGTACAACTTTACTCTTGTCACGAGGATATTTACTGACCCTAAGACTGGAGCGTACAGGGCTTACCTGACTGGAATGAACATTGCTCCTGATGATAAGAAGTCTCTTCCGGTTGGAGATGTGATACTCACCGCCAATAACTTGACGCTTTCCCAGTATTACTGGACTCTTAACAGGGTTCTTATGAAGCTCAAAAAGCACGACGAGACGAGATGGATCTGGGGTAGGAGTGCATTTGAGTTGAGGCACTTATCGCACCTGGTGAGACTCAAACTTCCAGAATATAACCAAGGGAAAGCAGCAGGAATGACAATAACAATGGACAGTCTAAAGTGCACTGTTTGTCAGGCTCTAGTTTTCTTGATCTGTGTAGGTCAGGTTGGAGAAACTCTTGGGTGTCCTGTGGATTGTGCGTTGGTGTGTGCAGAATGGGGGTATGCTTCATTTATATGCGTGGGTATCTGCCTCCCCATATGTGAAGGAGTTCTGGGACTGATACAGGTCTACGGCTGTGACAAAGGCGCTGGACTTATCTGTGAATATGCTGGAGCTTGTTGACTCTGTAACCTTTTATATCTTTGTTTTCAGGAACACTTGGGGGGTGATGTCTTTGAAGTTCATTATCATAAAGATGTTTAGAAATAGAGATGAGTTATGCAAGTTTTTGGAAAGGCCTAATTCAGAATCTTCATTTGGTATCCTTAAAGTGGCAATCTTTATCTTTGTGAGCATCCTAGTCGAGCGTATATTTCCAGGCTCTGAGCTCACTAAGAATGTGGTAATCGTTACACTAGGCCTAATAATTTTTGCAGGTTTTCCTAGATTGATGGCAAGGAGACGTAGAAACACACTTTAGATCCCTTGAATTTTCCAGGTTTGAGTGATAACAGGGGGAACAGAACCATGACCCCTGTTGAATACATCCTCGGTGCAGGTTATGGGCTTTCGCTGTGGTTAATAACCTCAGGAATCATCAAGTACCTCAAGGAACCAAAGACATTCTCCTTTGTTCTCAAAAAGGATACGTTGAGCCCAGTCCCAGAGGAGAAGCTTCCGGAGGAGGTAAGGGCCTACAAAGACTGGCTTGAGGAATCGTTTAAGAGGTGCGTACTTGAAAAAAACGAGAAAAAGTGCCATGAGGGAGCTGCTGGCGGGGTTCGTCCTCTTGGCCATTACCTTGGTCGTTACCCTGGCAATGGCATAGGATAGAAGAAAAGAAGGAACATACTCACTCCTCCACCTTCTCAATCCCTATCTTCGCCTGAACCTCAGGCCATTCAACCACGTAG
>NZ_WAKV01000039.1 GCF_015523185.1 Thermococcus sp. | reverse complement strand
GAAGTAAGGGAAGGTGCAATGAGGATTCCCCGGACGTTTTCGTGCTCCTCCTTAAGTGTTTCAACATAGCGCTTGAGCTGACTTACCGCGTGTAAATCCGCCCTCCTGCGCTTAAGCTCCAGAACTACGATGTTTCCTTCCTTATCAACGCCGAGGACATCGACAATGCCGTGCTTTATGGGTTTCTCCCGGTGGAGTGGCCTGAAACCGGGCTCTATAACCTCCGGACTCTCAAAGATTAACTCCGCCATCTCCGCCTCGCTTCCAGTCAAAGCCAGCTCCTCGTAGTCCTCGGCGTGGAAGACTGTGATTAGGTAGACCTCCTCAAGCTCGACCTCAAGGGTTTCCCTCGGCTTCCTCCGAACCGAGACCAGAACGGGCTTTTCCCCCAGCTCGAGGCGGACGACACTCCCCGGCGGCTGCCAGTTCACCGGTTCCCTCTTCCTACTCTGGTGAATCAGGAATGAGCCGTCTGGCTTGACGATTATCACCCTGTCGCCAGAACCGAGCTCGCTCTTCGCCCGGCCGTCGTAGTGAACCCTACAGCGAGCAAAGATTGTGAGCATGCCCTCAGAGGAGATGGCCAAATCGAGGAGGAGCTTTATTTCCTCTGGAGAGGGGTTGGTTTTAAACTCGACTTTGGACATGGGAAGTGGATTGTTAAGGGGAATATAAAAAGTCAACGGAGAATCCGGAGGAACACCACGAGCAGGGTGTGGGCAATGGGCACGAGAATAGGCGGAAGAAGCAGGAGTCCCAGTTTCTGATTTTTTAGGGTAAAGGAACATCCCAACGAGACTGTAGAAGGCGTTCAAGCCAGAGAGCATGAGAAAGTTCTCATAAGAGGCAAGGTTGCCAGTATAAAGACCCACCACAACCAAGATAAGGAGAGAAACAAGGGAGCCAAGGAGAATATTCCTCCCAATCCTGCGCGAGAGATAAACCCCCAGAAAGCCAAAAAGTGTGTTTAAGAGCGAGAAATCAAAAACCACCCAACAACAAAAGCCCGAAGCACAGGATTCCAAAAAGGTAAAGTCAGAGCACTCAGTCCTCGACGCCCCTCTCGGTTATCCTGAAGACGGCCTCTCCCTCTGGCAGGTGCGGGCTGTCTATTAAGCGAGCAACGCGCTTTCCGGCCTTGCCCTTCCTAAGGTAAATCCTGAGCGTCGCACTGTGCGCCAAGATATGCCCACCAACGGGCCTCGTCGGATCGCCGAAGAAGGCATCCGGCTTCGCCTGGACCTGGTTCGTGACGAAGACCGCTATGTCGTAGAGGTCAGCGAGACGGTGTAAATCGGAGAGGTGCTTGGCCAGTTTCTGCTGTCTCTCCGCCAAGGTTCCCCTGCCCACGTACTCGCTCCTGAAGTGAGCCATGAGAGAATCCACTATGAGTAACTTAACGGGCCTGTCCGTTGAGGCCTTCTCTTTGATTATCTCCTCGGCCTTCTCAACGAGGAGCATCTGGTGGTTGCTGTTGAAGGCTCTAGCCACATAAATGTTCTTGAGGGCCTCATCAGGGTCTAAGCCTCTAGCCTCTGCAATCTGCTTTATCCTCTCCGGCCTGAAGGTGTTCTCGGTGTCAATCCAGATGACGGAACCGCCAAGACCGCCCTCCTCAGGGGGCTTCTGGACCATGACGGCAAGAGTATGGGCCAGCTGTGTCTTTCCGCTACCGAACTCACCGAAGACCTCGGTTATGGCCTGCGTTTCGATTCCACCGCCGAGGAGCTTGTCAAGGCTTTTGCTTCCAGTGGAAATCCTTCCTATTGTCCTTCTCCTCTCCATGTACTCGTCTGCCCGCATGAAGGTTCCGATGTTGGCCGCTTCCCTAGCAGCCTGTATTATCTTGAGCGCGGCACCTTCACTTATTCCAGCTATTTCCTTGAGCTCAAGGGGAGAAGCAACTGCTATGGCCTCGATGGTGTCGTACCCGGCCTCGCGGAGCTTTTCGGCGGTGGCCGGGCCAACGCCGGGCAAATCTTCCAGGGTCTTGATTTCCTTCCCCTTCTTCTTTGATGATGAAGGTGAGCTTTCGGCTATTTCAAGCTCCTCGAACTCCTCAAGCTCCTTAACCTCTTCAACCTTCTTCTTGGCCATGAGACTCACCCAAATACCTTTGTCAAGAGTAAAACCGAGGGGTTAATATACTTTTTGCCCACCCACTCTCGAAGACCAAACTTTTAAGGCTTTCGTCTGTTTCGAAAAACAAACTTTATAAAGGCCCCAATTTTACTGAAAAGCCCAGAAAAAAGAAAACTACCAGTAATGGGCGTTTTTATCGAAGTTTTCCAATGGAAACCGAGCCCCTCAGAACTATCAGTTTCGCCCCGGGAGGAATCGGCTCCTCAAGGGGAGGGTTGAGGACTGGCATGTTGTGGTAGTAACCAAGGAGGAAAACGTCCTCCCGCTCCTTGAGTTCGCGGAGGGCCTCCATATAGGGCCTGCCCCAAAAGGCATTTCCTTCCATCACAGCAACGTCGTAACCCCCAACGGAGCTGGTTATGTCCTCTATGACGTCAACAACTTCGGGCTCAAAAATCGAACTGGCCAAGAGCCTTCCGGCGAGGCTCCTGCTAACCACAACCCTATCGGCCCCTGCCCCCCTTAGGAGCTCGACGCTGTCCTCGCTCAGGACCTCAACAAAAACCCTGGCCTTTGACATCCTCTTAACCATCAAAGTGACGAAAACGGCCTTGGAGTCGTCCTCGAGTGCCAGGATTATGTGGGAGGCTCTATCAACGCGGGCTCTCTCAAGGGTTTCTCTGCTCGTGGGGTCACCGATTAAAACTTCCACTTCCTCTGGGAGCTCGACCCGCTTGCGTTCTTCCTCATCTGGAAAGACCACAACTATTAGGGCAAGCTTCAGTTCACCACGCTCGATTGCACCGAGGAGCTCGTTTACGCACGTTGAAACACTACTCCCCCGACCGATTACGAGGTAATGGTTGGAATACCTAACACGGTGCATGCCCATCATCCTCCTGAGGGAGGAAGAGATGAAGTTCTCAGCAAGAAGGGAAACAAGAGCGGTAAACGTTGATATTCCGGCAACGGCGGTAACCATTGCAACTACCCGTCCAGCTTCAGTCTTAGGCGTAACGTCACCGTAGCCAATCGTCGCCATCGTTATTACCGCCCAGTAGAAGGCCGTGAAGAAATCCACGTTCTCAAAATAGGAAAACGCAACCGCGAACACTAAAGCGAGTCCGAACACTGAAACGGCTATCTGCATCAGTCGGTTCCGGCTCACCTTGACCTTCACACGCAAAAGCCGTCTCACCACCGGCACCGGGAGCATGGGTTTCATTTCCACTCGAACCTTAAAAAGGTGCCCTTGTGCCGAACCATCCATTGATGTTCTTAAAGATACTACAGGAGACAGTTTTTCCAGTGGAAATAAAGGTCTTTTTCGATGAGTATCGAAAAGACCCCCCAGAGTTTCATTTCCACTGGAACCCACTTTCGGAAAATGGACGGTTTTGAGAGGGTAGTTAAAGGTAATGGAAATTTAAGCGAGTTGTTTAAATACGTAACTGTTGAATTGTTCAAGATATTTGGGCTAGTTTTTATTAGGCTGTTTAGGATTTTTCCATTTTATTATAGTTGCTTTAATCGTTTGTTCATCGAAAAATATAAAAACCGGCACTAACAAATAAGATGGGAGCTTTTTATCAACTTTGAATCGATCTTATACAGGAAGCTACCAAAAACCCGTTCCACTGGAAACAAAACTCTGGGGGGGATATATCCTGTTTAACTTCATATAAAATTGCAACCTTTATTGTTTAACTACTCTGAACTTTTAAGTTCACTAATACCCTCCATTGGCTAGCCATTTATGTTCATTTTTCTTTCAGTGGAAATAAAAAACTCTAATTTCTTTCTGGTTTCCAAATACAAAATCTTGTGTACATTCCTGGGCATTCAACTTTCTCGTTTCCTCTGGAGGGGCAAACCCTTAATTTGCCACCACCCTATTTCAGCTGGTGGTTCCAATGGAAGTGATGGAGAAGGTTCTCGAGTGGTTGCGCTCCGGCAACGACGAGGCGAACGACATCATTGACCTGCCCTGGGCAGTTAAGCAGCTTGAGCCCAATCTTTACGCGGCCGAACATCCGAGGATGCCATTCACCCTTCTGGTCTCCTTTGGTGATGGTTTCATCCGTTTGCTCGTTTCCATGGGGCTTGAGACATTCTCGATGACAAAGGACGAGAAGCTCAAGGTTTACCATGCTCTCCTAAAGCTGAACGCCGAGATAAACCTAATGAAGTTCATCCTCATGGGTATGAACGACGACGTTTACCTGGCGGTAGACCTTGATTCCTCGACGCTGGGGAAGAAGGAGTTTAACGATGCTCTCTCAGCCCTTCTGTTTGGCCTTCTTTCTGCTGTCTCTTCTCTGGGGCTTGAGAGCGAGTTTGAGAACCTCCTCAGGGAGCGTGTGCTTGCCATGGTCTACGAGAGGCTCAGAAAAGGCGCCAGCAGGGAGGAACTTCTTGAGTTTCTCATCTCCAAGGTGGGGATGCCGAGAGAGGAGGCCCGGGCTTTATTATCAGAAGTCCTTCCCGAGGAAGACGAGAGAGGTTATTTCTGAGACCAACCCTCTGATGCATTGGTTGTCTTTTTACATCTTCCTGTTCAACAAGGCATATAAACCCGAACTCCGCAGTTGCTATGCTTTCCACTGTATCCTGTGCTTCCGGTGGAAATCTGGGAGAAGCTCCCAAAATTCAGGTAAATGTTGAAATATATCCAAATCATGTCTGTATTTGCTATCATTTCATCGCCTCTATGAAGTCTCTCTCGGCAATGATTCCTGCGGAGAGTATGATTTCCGGTGGAGATGGGAGCCATGGGCAGTGACGACTACCTGACCTCGATATTCGAGAAGTACCTTCACGCCAAGAAGATATTCAAGAACAAGGAAGTGCTCAGGCACAGCTATACTCCAAAGGAACTCCCCCACAGGCACGAGCAGATTGATGAACTCGCCCATATCCTCGTTCCAGTTCTCAGGGGAGAAACTCCTTCCAACGTCTTTGTTTACGGTAAAACCGGCACCGGTAAAACCGTGACCGTGAAGTTCGTTACCGAGGAGCTCAAAAAGATATCGAAGAAGTACAACATTCCCGTTGAGGTCATCTACATCAACTGTGAAATAGTTGACACCCACTACCGCGTTCTCGCGAGGATAGTGAACCACTTCAAGGCGGAAAGTGGAGTTGAGGTTCCCCTCGTTGGCTGGCCAACGGATGAGGTCTACGCCAAGCTGAAAGAGGTTATAGACGCGAAGGAGCGCTTCGTTATAATCGTCCTGGACGAGATTGACAAGCTCATCAAGAAGAGTGGCGACGACATCCTTTACTCCCTGACGAGGATTAACACGGAACTGTCGAGGGCGAAGGTAAGCATAGTCGGCATCTCAAACGACCTCAAGTTCAAAGAATACCTGGATGCCCGTGTTCTCTCGAGTTTGAGCGAGGAGGAAGTCGTTTTTCCACCCTACGATGCAAACCAGCTCAGGGACATCCTAATGCAACGTGCTAAGGAGGCTTTCTATGATGGTGTCCTTGATGATGCCGTCGTTCCGCTCTGTGCGGCTTTGGCAGCTAGAGAACACGGTGACGCGAGGCGTGCCTTGGATTTGCTCCGCGTCGCCGGTGAAATAGCGGAGCGTGAAGGTGCAAGCAAAGTGACTGAGAGGCACGTCTGGAAGGCTCAGGAAAAGATAGAGCAGGACACCATGGAGGAGGTCATAAAGACCCTTCCGCTCCACTCGAAGGTCCTCCTCTACGCGATAGTTATGCTAGACGAGAACGGCGAGTTGCCGGCGAACACGGGCGATGTTTACTCCGTTTACAAATCCCTCTGCGACCACCTCGACGTTGAGCCCCTCACCCAGAGGCGCGTGAGCGATTTGATTAACGAGCTGGATATGCTTGGAATCATTAACGCCAAGGTCGTCAGCAAGGGACGTTACGGGAGGACAAAGGAGATAAGGCTGAACGTTACTCCCTACATGGTGAAGAACATCTACCGCCACGATGAGCAGGTTAGGAGCCTCCTCACGCTGACCCTCTCCAAGCAGAGGAGGTTGTTCTGATGTTAATCGAGGATTTAATCAAGAACAAGTACCTGATAACGCCATCCGCCTACTACCTCCTCGAACCCCACTACAAGAAGGACTTCACGTTGGCAGAGCTGATTAAGTTTGCCAAGGCCAAAGGTACCTTTGTTATAGACTCCTCACTAGCTGGGGAGTTTCTCTTGGAGATGGGCATTGTTTCCACTGGAGAACCCGTTGAGCCGGTCTCCAAGAGGCCCGAAATGAAAGGGTCTTTTGGGGATTCTATTGGCGAAATCTCTGAGGAAACGGGCGAAACTGATGAAACATCTACTTCTGAGCCCGCTTTAACGGAAGAGACGTCTGAGACTGGGCCTTTGGGTATAGTGGAATCCGGCGAAGAAGCGGGTTCTATTTCCACTGGAGACATCGCTGAGGTCAGGCCTTCGGTTTCTGTTTCTGTGGAAAATAGTGGCGAGCTTCCTGAATCTTCCGATGAGACCTTTGTTTCCACTGGAACTAATGTAAATTTGGGGCAGTCTAGTGCCTTCTCTGTCGTTGAAGAAGCTCCCATTGAGAATGTTTCAGAGGGGGAGAGTTTCATTTCCACTGGAATCACCGAGCCTGAAAGTCCCGAAAACGAGGTCATGGAGATATTGGAGTCGGTATTAGAAAACCCCCCTGGGGAATCCCTTCCAGTGGAAGTCGAAAACGGCAAAGCCTATGGAAACGGCTATCTTGATAGCGAGGATTACTACGAAAACGGGAACGGTGTGAAGCCAAAGATAGTTTACGGCGACTACGGGGTTCCGATAGCTTACGTTGGGGAGGACGTTGAGGGCGAGAAGAGCTATTCTACCTACGAAGACGTCGTGATAAAACCCAAGGAGGGCTTCCGTTATAGGGCCAAGGAAATCCCTGACGAGTGGAGGGTAACCTTTGACGTCAAGAACGTGAAGTTCGAGGCCCCCAAGGTGAAGAACGCCGCGAGCAAGGAGGGCGAGATAATAATCCAGGCCTACTCGAGCTATTTTAAATCGAGGCTCAAGAAGATGCGCAGAATCTTCCGAGAGAATCCTGAAATCGGGACGGTCATAGACATTGCAAAGCTGAGCTACGTTAGGGATGATGAGGTTACGATAATCGGCCTTGTTAACAGCAAGAGGGAAACGGCCAAGGGCTTCATGTTCGAGGTCGAAGACACCACGGGCAGAATCAAGGTCTTCCTCGGAAAGGACAAGGAGAGAGCTTCGAACGTTTACAACGCGATAATGCCCGATTCGGTCGTTGCATTCCGCGGTCAGCCTGGCAGGGGTATTTTCTTCGCCAACCGCGTTTTCCTCCCCGACGTTCCCAAGTTCAGGCGGGAAAAACCACCCCTTGAGGAGAAGGTCTACGCGATTCTGCTGAGTGACATCCACGTCGGTTCAAACAAGTTCTGCGAGAAGGCCTTTGAGAAGTTCCTTGAGTGGCTCAACGGCGAGGTCAACAGCAGGGCCGAGGAGGAACTCGTGAGCAGGATTAAGTACATGATACTCGGCGGTGACGTGGTTGATGGCGTCGGCATTTACCCAGGCCAGTACAACGAGCTGGCCATTCCAGACATTTTCGACCAGTATGAAGCTTTGGCAAACCTCCTCCGCAACGTTCCGGGGCATATAACAATGTTCATCGGCCCCGGCAACCACGACGCCGCGAGGACGGCCCTGCCACAGCCGGGCTTTTATGAGGAGTACGCAAAGCCGATATACAAGCTCAAGAACGCCGTCATAATAAGCAACCCCGCTGTGATAAACCTCCACGGCAGGGAGTTTCTCATCGCCCACGGAAGGGGAATCGAGGATGTTGTTGACTTCATACCCAAGAGGAGCCATCACAGGCCGGCCGAGGCGATGGTTGACCTCCTCAAGCTTAGGCACCTCGCGCCGACCTTCGGCAACAAGGTTCCCATTGCTCCCGACCCGGAGGATACCCTCGTCATAGAGTCCGTTCCGGACCTATTCCAGGCCGGTCACGTCCACGTTATGGAATACCGGATTTACAATGGTGTCTTCGTCATAAACAGCGGAACCTGGCAGGCCCAGACCGAGTTCCAGAAGATGGTCAACATCGTTCCTACCCCCGCGAGGGTTCCGATAATCGACGTTGAAACGGCCCGTTTGAGGGCGGTTGTAAGCTTTGAGCAGTTCTGTGAGGGTGTGTGAGATGTCCGAGGAGCTCTACTCGCCTGAAATGAGAGCCTACTTCGAATCCCTCCAGCGCGAGATTGACAGGGCCTATGAGATAGCGAGAAGGGCGAGGGCCCAAGGTAAGGACCCGAGTCTAGAGGTCGAGGTTCCCCAGGCAACTGACATGGCTGGCCGTGTCGAGAGCCTCGTTGGGCCCAAGGGCGTTGCCGAGAGGATTAGGGCCCTGGTGAAGGAATACGGCAAGGAGCTCGCGGCCCTCAAGGTCGTTGATGAAATCATTGAGGGCAAGTTCGGCGACCTGGGGAGCAAGGAGAAGTACGCGGAACAGGCCGTGAGAACTGCCCTCGCGATACTCACCGAGGGAATAGTCTCAGCTCCTCTGGAAGGAATAGCCGACGTTAAAATCAAGCGCAACGAGTGGGCCGATGGGAGCGAATACCTCGCTCTCTACTACGCCGGTCCAATAAGGAGCTCGGGCGGAACGGCCCAGGCGTTGAGCGTTCTGGTTGGAGACTACGTGAGGAAGAAGCTCGGCCTCGACCGGTTCAAGCCGAGCGAGGAGCATATAGAGAGGATGGTTGAGGAGGTTGACCTCTACCACAGGGCCGTTACGAGATTGCAATACCATCCGGAACCCGAAGAAGTGAGGCTGGCCATGAAGAACATCCCCATTGAGATAACGGGTGAAGAGACGGATAAGGTCGAGGTGAGTCACAGGAACGTTCCCGGCGTTGAGACCAACCACCTTCGCGGTGGGGCTATCCTAGTTCTTGCAGAGGGCGTCCTCCAGAAGGCCAAGAAGCTGGTCAAATACATAGACAAGATGGGGATAGAGGGCTGGGACTGGATAAAGGAGTTCGTTGAGGCTAAGGAGAAGGGCAAGGGCGCGGAAGATTCCAAATCGAGTGAATCCAAGGCTGAAGATTCTGGGGTTAGTGAAGAATTGGCCGAAAAGGTTGAGAAGGGCTTCTACTACGAGCTCTACGAGAGGTTTAGGGCCAACATCGCTCCCAACAAGAAGTACACCAAGGAGATAATCGGCGGGAGGCCACTCTTCGCCGAGCCTTCTACAAACGGCGGTTTCAGGCTGAGATACGGCCGTTCCCGTGTTAGCGGTTTCGCCACGTGGAGTGTCAATCCGGCGACAATGATTATTCTCGACGAGTTCATAGCGATTGGAACCCAGATGAAGACGGAAAGGCCCGGAAAGGGCTGTATCGTGACCCCAGCAACCACCATAGAGGGGCCTATAGTCAAGCTCAAGGACGGCTCTGTAATTAGGGTCGACGACTACGAGACGGCTTTAAAGGTCAGGAACGACGTCGAGGAGATTCTTTACGTTGGGGACGCCCTGGTCAACTTCGGCGACTTCGTGGAGAACAACCAGACCCTCCTTCCTGCCAACTACGTTGAGGAGTGGTGGGTTCAGGAGCTTGTTAAAGCGATTGAAGAGCTGTACGAGGTCGAACTGAGACCTTTCTCGGATAATCCCCGCGAGGCCGTCGAGGAGGCCTCTGATTACCTTGGGATT
>NZ_WAKV01000038.1 GCF_015523185.1 Thermococcus sp. | reverse complement strand
GGGTCATGATAAAGGAGGAGAGTCGGACCAGCTATGTTTAGAAGGGAATCCAAAGAGTACTGGCTGGCAATGGCAGTAACTCTGTGTTTCAGAGGCCTAGTGAGCAACGGCAGAGCCGCGCTTCCAGCAGTTGTATAACCAAGGACAGCACCGTCAACGAGGCCTATAGCAGTGTTCCTCTTTTTCTCAAATACCGCCGCAAGGATGAGGAACGCCATGCCAACCAGGGTTATACTGTGCGTTTCTCCCATGTCCACCAGGATACTGCCTTCAAGCTTCGTAGGTTCACCTGTGTAAAACGCCTCATCAAGGGGAGTATAGCTCTCTAGGATAACCTCGGAGTATTTTTCGTTTCTCTTAACAGCCTCAGGAACGCTTGAAACTTTTCCCAGAAGAACGTCAACATAGAGCCTGTCAGTTAAAGACCTATCGAGGCCGTAGAGGGTCTGAACAATCGTGACTGCCGTGTAAGGGTCGAAATAACCGGCCTTGTAGAGATTTATCGGGTCAAGGCCCATGTTTCCACCATCGCGGATTTTGAGTATTTCATCAAACTTGCCCTTGAAATCCCCGGTTGTGTCAAAAACCACAGTGGAGTAACCTATCTCTCTGTACTGACGCATGAGATACGAAAGAAAGCGCACTGGATAGTCGTCCATTCCAAAAATCTTTAGCGTTCTGCCGTTGTAGACAGGGTCGTAGAATATTGGCTCCTCTCCCTCAAGAACTTTAACCGCTATCCTGCTGTGTCTCATGAAAACCACCAAAGAAATTAGGGTGGAGTGGTATAAACGGCTTCCGCTCAGATTACCTTCACCAGTTTCTCCATCCACGGGCTTACACGAACCCTTATGTACCCCCTTAGCTTCTCATCAACTTCTTTATCGCCGGTGTAGACCCTTACTGGCCCTTTAATCTTATCAGGGGTTGCTACGACTAGGATGTTCTCCTTGGGAATTCTCCTGAGAACATCAGCCGAAAACTGCTGATTGCCCCTACCGAAGAGGAAGTTCAAACCCCCCACAACTGTCACGACCACTCTAGGGTTCTTATCTATGAACTTCAGCAAATCCCGCTCGGTTGCGTCCTTCACGAGGAGCTTTACCGCTCCGTCTTGCACTTCCACGATATCAACTCCGAGGAGCGTTCCGTCTATGCCGAGCCTCTCTTTAATCCTCCTGAGTGTTGAACCAGAGCCGAGGAAGTAGACTCCATCGCTCTCAAGAATTTCCTCGGCAATCGCCTCGACCAAAGCCTCAAGTTCCCCGGCCTCGTCAATTTTGACTGCCTCCTTATTACCCTGAACGAGGCCCTCAACGACCGGAACGAGTGCCCTCCCGTAGGTTCTGGCCCTCACCTCGTCCCGCCTGAAGGATTCCTCGTCTATGTCCCTTACCTCCCGCTCCTCAATCTTGACCTCACCGCGGAGGAACTTAGCGAGAACCTCTGCAGCCTTTTCAGGGGATACGGCAAAGACCCCGGAGTACATCTTAACTCCCGTCGGGATTCCAAGTATTGGGACTTTTCTATCAACGATTTCCAGCAAATCCCTGGCCGTCCCGTCCCCACCGGCGAAGACTATGAGTTCAACCTTTCCAAGCATCTCACGGGCGAGTCTTTTCGTGTGTTCTGCCGTTGTGTCAGGGATTTTAACGCCCTCAACATTGCGGTAGCAAACCTCCAAGGGAATTACTTCGGAGTTAAAGCCGAACTCCCTCAGGTAGTCCTCCCCGAGGGGGCCCGGCCCTGTAAGGAATGTTATTGATTTGACCTCCTCGTAGTGGGAAAGTTCCCTTAGGAACAGCCTGACCAGCTCGGGTGAAACGGGTCTGGCTCCCCTCCTGATGGCCTCATCAACGACACCGTCTGTGCCCTTGAGGGCAACTCTACCGCCCATGCCGGCTAGGGGGTTGACTATAAGGCCAATCATAACCTCACCTCATGTACTTCCGCGCGAAGACGGTAAGGAAGACTGCCCACATGAACATTCCGAAGAGGGCTTCGATTGAGGCTATAACCCTGCCGACGCCTATCGGGTGGTAGTCGCCGTAACCGAGGGTTGTTGCAGTAACTATGCTGAAGTACTCATAGTCGAGGAACGTTAGATGGTTGGAGAGGCCCTGAACGCTTTGAGTCATGAAAAACATAACTGGGAAAATTACGTTAACGGCAAAGAGCCAGATTAGGATGGGTCTTTTCCAGTCCGTTCCATATTTGCAGGTCAGGTCAGCAAACAACCACTCAAAGGCGACCTCAAAGCTGTTTAAAAGCTTCTTAATCCCCCTATGTCTAGCCCTGAGCCTCGCCTTCCGCCTTGCGACCATCTCAAGGTAGTAATAGCCGTCGGCTCTTTCAAAATCCCCGCTACGCTCCCAGCTCGTTCTGGCAAGGCGGTAGAAGACTTCCTCAGCGTAGGGGTTGTTGAAGCGGCAGTCCTCGATTATCATGAACCCCTCGACGGTCATCTCCAGGGGAAGGCTTGGAAGAACCGTCATTGTCCATGTGGAGTTAACGACTATCTGAGACTTCCTCATAATCAAGTTGCTGTGAATCAGAACGTGGACGAACTCTGGGTTCCTCAGGTGACTCCATTTAATCTCCACGTGGCCGAAGACGTCGAGGTTTTCAAGGACGAGATTCCCCGAAAAACCCGCTATTGACAGCCTTACCTGTCTCTTGAACCTTGGAGCTGTGTCGAAGGAAACGTCGCGAATTACGAGTGAGCGGACCTTTACAGTCCTTCTACCTGCCTCTGAGACATTAACTCCATGCTCCTCAAGTATCTTCCTCAAAAGAGGATAGCGGGCGTTGATTCCAATCCTCCTTATGTCCCTGAGGTTGAAGAGCTCGATTAGACCCTTAGCGCTCTTTCCACCATAGGTTTCCTCTTCCTTCTCACCAACGTACTGAGTTGAGTTTATCATAAGGTATTTCACGCTCGAGTCCCTAATCGAGACGTTGCTTGAGAAATCAACGCGCAGAATGTTGAGGCCAAAGACGGTTGAGCCCTTAACGAGGAGAACCTCAACCGTTGACTGAAACAGGATGAGCCTATCTACACTCGAGTTGAGGAGTATGAGCCCCTTGAAGTTAGAATCCTCTATCACAAGGCTTTTAATCTGGGAATTCTTGAAGACGAGAATCCTCTCACTTCTGTAATCTTTAACCGCCACGTCATAGAGGTAAACGCCCTCAAAGTAACTTTGACCAATCTTTAACCGACGCTGAAATGTCTCCGCTTTAAGCTCCTTGATTTTATCCCCGAGTAAGGCCTCACCCTCATCGTAGGGAATATGAAGGGGACAGTACTTGGAGCCCTCAACGGGCTTAAGCCGACACTTTTTGCCATTTTCATAGGTGTACTCGCACATCGTTTTTCACTTGAGAAAAAACCTATTAAGATTTTCTGCTTTTTAATGCCCTCATGTAAAACGTCCCTCCGCGGTAGTTGAGGCGTATGAGTTTGCCTTCCCTCAAAAGCCCCTCAACAACACTCCAGTCGGCGTTGTTCTTCCTGAGGAGCTCCTTCAAAGCTTCCTCGCGCATGGGGTGAACTGCAGTAATCGACAGTATGTCCTCCACCACGTTCCCCGTCGAAGCGAAGGCATTGCCTTCGTAGCCAATGAGATACTCGACCCTTTCGCCAAGGCGCTCGCTGAAGAGCTGATATGCAAGGTTTATAATCTCTTCGTCGGCGGGTTCTACCCACTTTTCAGCCGGAGGCCTCGTCGGAATCGCTATGTAGGCCCTGTCCGGTTTAAGCTCCGCCAGAAAGTCCGCTATCCTCTCGAGCTCGTCGCCATAATTAACGTTGATTAGCATGGTCTCAGTGACAACCGTTCCATTGAAGTCGTCCCTGAATGCAAGCATCCCGTCGAGGATTCTCTCGAGGTTCAGGCTCTTGTGGGGCCGGTCAATCCTCCTCCACAGGGACTCGCTGACCGCGTCGAGCTTGAGGGAGACGAAGTCGAACGCCAAAAGGTCGTTTCTAACGTCCTCGCGCCATATGAGGGACGAGTTCGTGAGTATCGCGAGGGGAATCTCCAGCTCGCGCAGGAGCTCGACCTCGAGGCCGAGGTTGACGTCGAGGGTGGGCTCGCCGTCCGGGACGAAGGTGATGTAGTCAATCTCCTCGCCCCTCGCTTTCGTTTCCCCAACTTTCTTGGAGACCTCCTCGAATATGAACTCGGGCTCGTAAAAAGGTCTTCTTTCAATTTCCATACTCAGGGTTCTGCCAATCTGACAGTAAACGCAGGCGTAACTGCAGACCTTGTCGGGAATGTTGTTGACCCCAAGGCTTTTGCCTAGCCTCCTCGATGGAACCGGTCCAAAGGCGAGCATAGCATCACCGGAATTAGGTTGACCTAAAGGCGTATAAGCTTAGCGGGCGAGGTTCCTGAAGTAGGTCTTCAGGGCGCTCCAGTTGAGGGCCACGTGGACTATCGAGAGGCCGAAGAAGGCGAAGCCAAGGTAGATGTGGAGAGTATCTGCTGTGGAGACGGGCAGTGGGTAACCGAGCTTTGACGTTAGAGGACCTGTGAGGAGTATCGTGCCTGTTATCCCTGTGATGAGCCAGAGGAAAAAGAGGAGCAGTGAAACGCACATTCTCAGGTTGCACCTCATTAATCATCCCTTCCTGTAGGTTTTTCCGTTGATGACTATAACATCGGCCCTCAGTGAACCGTCTTCCTCGCTGGCGAGGATGGTAACCCTCTCGCCGGGCTTCAAGAGGACCAGCATATCGCGCCAGGTTAAGCTCTCGTTGTTCGGCCCGTCCAGCGGCCCCTAATCTCAATCGTGTAGTTCTCAACCACAACCGCCCTCAAGGCTAGGTTAACCGCCTTTACAGTCCCGGTCACGTTAAGGGAGGTCGTGTTGAGAACTTCCTCGGGAGATGAAGCACTTTGATTAAGCACATTCTCGTTTGGGGTTCCTATATAGAACTTAATCGTGACTCTCTCCTCGGTTCCATAGGGACATCCTGAGCCGTAGTGGTATACTATGTCGAGGCTACCGTTGCCGAGGACTTTGACTGTGTACCATTTGAAAGCGGTATAGGAGTCTTTCAGTTCGGTTTTTGTTTCGTTTACGACTTCAACGTTTTTCGGATTTTCCACTGTTATCCTCCAGTCGGAATATGGACACGGCTGGGCGTGCTTGAACTTAACAGTAACGTTGACGGTAACGAGTGCCCCGGGCTTTTCAACATAGGCCTGAGCTGGAACAACGTAGAGCACGTCGTCTCCCTCGTGAGACATCGCAAAGCCAACGTAGTAGACACCGTTAGTGGGGTTTGAGGTAGTGGTAGAGGGCAATTCCACGGATTGAGAGCCAACGTGGTTCTCCGCGTAGCTGACCGCGAACGGTAACGCCACGAAGATTGCACATAGTATGAAGGCAATTACAATTTTTTGCTCCATGATTTGCTATTGCATATGTAACATTTTTTAAACCTTTTGATCTCAACGAACACATTAGTGCATCGAAATCCTTTTCACGCCACGAACCTTTTTAAACCACCCCGTCTTGCCGGCACCCCTAAGGTGATGTCATGAGCCAGAGGGTTGCCATTGCTGTGAGGAACGCATCGGTCTCAAACAGGTACAGCAGGATACCCGGGGTTCCGGAGTGGTTTTACTCCTTCGTTCCCTTCAAAATAGCTACCGGTGGTAGCTCCGCTCTGGTTAGCCTCTACCTCCTTGAGCTTGGGGGGAGTGCTTCAACTGTGGGCATGGCTTTTGCCCTCGCGAGTTTAGCTTCAATGCTCGGGGCACTCTTCTGGGGAAGGCTGAGCGACAGAACCCTGAGAAGGAAACCGTTCATACTGCTTGGCTTCGCAAGCGTCCCGCTGTTCCTTCCTCTTATGGTTCTCTCAAAAACCCCTGCCCAGCTCATCGCAGTAAACACCGCCTACGCCTTCTTTCTGGCGTCAACCCTGTCGGTACCGATAGCCCTGGTGCTAAGGAGCCTTAGAAAGCACCGCTGGGACTATGGTATAGGAAAGTTCAACGAGATAAGTGGCTGGGGATGGGCCTTCGGTCTGCTCATTGGGTTCGGACTTTCAAAATACCTCACTGTTCCCCAGCTTTTCATTGCCTTTGCCATAATGGGGGCTCCCTCGGTTGTGATGGCACAAAGAATGATAAGGGAAGTGCCGGTTTACATCAATAGAGGGGCTATAAGGGCTTTTGGAAACTACGTCGTCGAAAAGGCTCGCTACTTTCCAAGTTTCATGCTCCACACCAATTTCAGCCTTCCATCGAACCTTAGAGGATTCTACCTCGCCCTCCTGTTCTTCTGGATAGCGGCAGGACTCTACTTCCCCCAGATGCCGGTTCTTCTTACCGGTGAGGGGTACGGCAGGGAAGTGGTTTATCTGGCGCTGATTGCCAACTCCGCGGTTTCGGCCTTCAACTACACTCGCGTGGGAAACGCGATGGGCAACAAAGAGGCCATCCTTCGAAAGGGTCTTGTTCTAAGGGCTGGTGCCTTCGTTGCGGCAATGACCGCGGTTACCCTCCAGGAGGTGATGCTCCCCCTAGTGTTTGTTTCCTACATCCTAGCTGGTTATTCATGGACATTCATAGGGCTCTCTTCAACGTCAATCGTTGGGGAAAAAGCTGGTGAGAAAGAAAAGGGGAGCGCCATGGGGACTTACAACGTGGTGAGCTCCGCCGGATACATAGCCGGAAGCGCCATCGGAGGTCCCCTAGTATCAACAGTTGGGTTCTCAGCCACCTTTGGACTTGGTCTGGCGCTCATCTGGGGTAGCGTGGCACTTTTGAGAAGAAAGTAAAAGGGTTAGAACTTGAGGACCCTAGCGAGGACTATGAGCGGGTCCCAGACAGGAGCGAAGGGTGGTGCGTAAGCTAAGTCCGTGAAGAAGGCGTCCTTCGTTGTGAAACCAGCCGTTAGCATCGCCGCGGCGGTGTCTATCCTCGGAAGGATTTCGCCACCGACCGCTTGAACGCCGAGGAGCCTGTTGGTCTCGTTGTCAACAACGCCCTTCAGCCATATTGGTTTTGCACCGGGGTAATAGTGGGGCCTCGTGCTCGCTTTGATGAAGGCCGTCCTGACGTCATAGCCTTCCTTAATTGCCTCAGCCTCAGTCAGGCCAGTCTTACCTATTTCAACTTCGAAGAACTTTGTCACGCTCGTTCCAAGGACGCCGGGAAAGTGGAGCTCTTTGCCCGCTATGTTGCTTCCCGCAACGTAGCCCATCTTGTTTCCGGCCGGAGCGAGGGGAATCCAGACACGCCTCCCGGTTATGAGGTGCTTTGTCTCAGCAACGTCTCCCGCTGCATAAACGTTCTCCACGCTCGTTTCCATCCTCTCGTTCGTCCATATCGCCCCTGTCTCGCCTATCCTGACTCCAATCTGTTTGGCCAGTTCGACGTTGGGCTTGATTCCAGTGGCGAGAATTACGAGGTCGGCTTTGTACTCGCCTGCGTCAGTGATTACCTTCTCAACGCGTTCTTTTCCCTCGATGCGCATCAGGATTTCCTCGGTGCGGAGGTTTATTCTCTTCCTCATCTCTTCCTCCAACACGTCAGTGATTTCCTTGTCGAAGGCCCTCTTCATTACGCGCTCTCCACGCTCTATGAGCGTGACATTCTTCCCCTGAGCTGAGAAAGCCTCCGCCATCTCAACGCCTATGTAGCCGCCACCTATGATGACAACGTTCTCAACGGCGTTCTTCTCCATATATTCCTTTATGGCAACGGCATCTGGAGGAAGGTCCGCCTTAAAGACACCCGGGAGGTCTATTCCTTCAACTGCCGGAACCCTCGGGGAAGCTCCGTTTGCGAAAACCAGGTAGTCCCACTCGTAGGTGTGCTCGCCGTCTTCCTCCCTAACGCGAACGTTGCCCTGCTCAACTTCAATGACCTCTGCCTTGAGGTGCAGGTCTATACCGCGTTTCTTGATAAAGACCTCCGGCGGATAATGCATCAGCTTCTCGGTCGGGGAAATTCCCTCGACCACGTATGGAATACCACAGGGTGCATGGCTGACCCATTCGGTTGCCTCGAAAACCTTGACGTCCCACTCGGGCTTGAGCCTCTTGACCCGGGATGCGGTGCTCATTCCAGCGGCTCCGCCACCGATGATAACTACCCTCTTCATTCCCATCACCGAGAAGGGTTCAAAACCTTCGGTTAAAAAGTTTGGTGGGCAGAAGCGTCACTTCCTGCCCCTAAAGTACCTCCTCTTTCCGACGCGGACTATACTGTAAACCTCTCCCTCGCTAACCTCGAAGGGAGGTCTGTTGAGCTCGTATGTCTCGTAGTTACCCATGTCCATGAGCTGAACCTCACCGGGAGTTACGCTCGTTACCATCGCCTCGGTCTCCTCGTGCTCCACGGTATCAACCTGCTCTCTTTTGGCTGTCTTCCAGTCGAGGTGCTCGTTCTCCCAGTTCTCAAGGTTCCTAAGCGTTAATCCCTTCCCATCAACCCTCTCCACCTCGTAGACGTTCCCCTTCCTGTCGGAAACTATGTCTCCCTTTCTGAACTTCGGAATCCTCACACTCACACTCGTCCGGTAAACTTCCCTGCTCGTCTGCCTGTCCATGCCCACGAGCTCGTAGGCCTCGCTTATCGTCCCACCAAAGCGCTCCTTTATGGCCTGGGCTATCTTCCTGGCGCTTGAGGTAGAACCCATGTAGAAGTCAAGGCCCTCCTCCTTCTCTATTGTGTCCTGGATGAAGCCCATCCTGTCCTTCTGCATTATCTCGTCAACCTTCTCCTCCACGAGCTTTCCTATCGCCTTCCTCTCCTCATCGCTCAGGGGCCTGCCCTCAGCCCTAACTTGAAGAATCGCCTCAAAGTAGCCACCGAGGAACTTTTGACAGCGTGGACAGACCGTCTGGCGGACGTAGACGGTAACGGTTTTCTTTTCATCGTGGAGTTCCCTCTGGAGCTCGTGAGTCCTTGCCTTGACCCGGACTTTATAGACGATTATCGCAGGGAAGTGCTCGATGTGGAAGTCAACCGGCTCAAAGGAAACAACTGCCCTGCCGACTGGAAGGTCGTCTATTTCCTCAAGCTCATCAGAGGGTAGAACCTCGTACTCCCGTATTTCGTCGCTGAAGGAATCCTCAAGCTCTTCCAGCAGGGCGTTCTCTGCTACCTCGAAGATGAGCTCCTCGAGTTCGTAGCTCTTGGGGTCAACCCAGATGCCCCTCTTCTTGTAGCTTCCACAGTTTTGACAGAGCTCGGTGTTAATTTCGTCGCCAATCAGCAGGACGGGATTTTCCTTGCGGTAGCAGACCTGACAGAGTCCTCCGATGAGAGGACCTCCCTCACTCTCGCTTATTCCACATCTGTAACAGAACCTCTCGCTCATGCTCCCACCAGAGAAAGAACCCAAAGAGAGCTTAAAAATCTTCAGAAGAACATCTTCGCCATCTGGGCGTGGGGAACGCCCTCAATCCTAAGAACCCTCTCAGGATTCACATAGCCAAGCTCGATGGCCTTTGAAACGCACCTTTCACCTGTTAGGTTGGCTATCGTCGCTTCCTCCAGAAGTTCTTCGAGCTTTTCCTCCTCAACGAGTTCGCCCTTATAAAAGCGCTCCTTTACCTCAAGCTTCAGCTCACCCTCGCGGAAGGTCTTTCCGAGCAGTTCTTCATCACACGCCGCGAGAAGAACCTCCCCCTGAACGCGATAGACCTTGACGTATATCATTTCACCACCGGGAGAAAAGGAAGAAAAAGGAGTTAAAAGGGTTTAGCTACCCTGCTCTTCTAGGGCCTCCTGGAGTATCCTGATAGCCTTCTTAAGGTCGGCGTAGGACTTTCTGAGGTGTATGAAGAGCCTGAAGTCACCCAAGTTCTTGATTATTGAACCCCCTACGAGGTCCTTGGCCGTTGCGTACTCCGCCATGGACTGGTTGTAGTATTCCATTGCCTGCTGGAGTATCGTTTCGTTCACACCGGCTTCAAGGGCTTTGTTGTAGAGCTCGTGGAATGTGGCGTTCTGGGTCTGGATGTAGTGGTAGTACAGGTAGTTCAGAGGCACAAATGAGAGTATGGTTAGTGACGGGGATGTCTCTAGGTACTTAACGGTAAATGTCGCTGGGGAGTCAAATTTCACAGTGACAACGGCATAGACGGCGTTCTTGCCCCTGATTACGTGCCACGCAACCACGTGGTCTCCTGTGACCTGGACATTGTAGGCATCCTCTGGGAGAATCACAGTTATAGTGGCGTTGGTTCCGGAGGGTCCGTCCGCAGTTACAATAACCTGTCCCGGAAGCTTTGTTATATTGACTATTGTAGCCTGTCCAAGGTTGAGCATTGCCGTTGAGTTGGTGTAGGAGTAGAGTGGCTTGCTCACAGGCTCTGAGACCTTGAGCACGAAGGTTGTTCCATAGTCCTGGTAGTTGGGTGAGACAACCTTCACATTGAGGTACATCTCTGAAGATACAGGTATGAGTGTAAAGTCCACGACACCGTTAACTGCCATATACTCCCTGCCGTTTATGTAAACTGTCGCTGTTCCGTTTATTGGCCTGAGGGTCTTTGCATCGAAGAGTACGAGCTTGAGGTTCGATGGGATTCCAAGTTTGGCTCCACCGTAAAGGACTCCGAACATCTTCGGCATTCCTACCTGGAAGAACACAGGTGCGTAGGTCACTGGCACACCGGTCTTGCTGTCAAGGAGTCCAATGACACCAAGGTAGGTATCGTATCCACTGAGGTCAACGCTGTATTCAACCTTAGCCTTTGTGCCTTCCTCGAATGTGAAGGGACCGGTAACTGCACTCATCTGTCCCTTGTCCTTGAGCACCTGCCTGTAATAGAGGTACTGGATTTCTCCTCCCGGAACGTCGTAGCCGTTGACAACCGCTACGTAATAGCCGTAGTCCGGCATGAACATGTCAAAGCTCTCGTCGGCAGTTGGTCCGACCTGGTCGAGGTAAACTTTGACGCCGGGTAATAGTCCGTAGTAGCCATAGAGTATCACCAGCAGAGCAAGACTTGAATTATTGAGGAGAGGCAAGTATTTTTCCATGATACTGGCATTTACGAAGTAGACAACGTACAGGTCAAGGTCTGCATTGGGTGCAAACGGTGACGTAATGCCCATCCTGAAGTAGTAGAGCTTCTGTCCGGGGGTTGCGTTGACTATGTCAACAACTTGCCACTCATCCTGGGTGATGTTGAGCAGATAGAACTCTGCAGTCTTAAGATTTCCAAGTCCATAAGCGAACGGTGTGACGTTGATTGTCTCATAGTAGTTGGAGTAGTCAATGGTGAACGTGTAGTTGCCCGGCTCCTCGTAATCGAAATAGTACCTCTTCTGGTTTGGAACAACACCGAGCACCTCGACTTTAATGTTGTAGTGGGATTCATTGTAACCCGTGAAGAGGGCCGAGAAGACACTGCTGTAAACCGTCAACTCCCATGTTCCTGGAGTCGGGTTTTTAATGACCCATGTATAGTTTCCAGGTCCTCCTGGACCGAGGTAGTAGAAGTTCAGACCGTACTTAGGACCAGTGCCTTCAACGATGTTTCCACGCGGGTCGACAATGTATGGCCTGGCCCTGCCCAGGTAGTTTCCATTCTCGTCCTTGGGGATACTCATCGTGACAACAAGCTCATGAGCTCCTTGTGGGACGTCTATGTAGTAGTGTTTGGCCTGACCTGGGTACTCCCAGTCACTGAGCTCTCCGGTGGGGCCCTTGTTTATCGGGACGGTAACTATTACCGGAACCACTCCATCAATGTAGCTGGTCGTCGGGTCGTCAATGTAAATGTACCCAACGTAGGTTCCCGGGAACTGGAGCTGGGAGTAGTCAATGGTGACGTAGAACATTCCCGTTGTCTTGTAGAAGTCCACATAATGGAACTGGCCCAGTGTGAAATTACCCTTAGTCACTATGGCATTTATTTTGCTTGTACTCACATGCAACCACGGGACACTGGTTGAAATCTTGTAGGTTCCGTTGACAAGTGTAAGTCCGTGGTCATACTCCATGCCGTAAACGTAAACTGGAACTGTAGCAGGCCTGTCATTTCTGAGGTAAATACCTTGGTACAGATACGGCAAACCGTAGTCAAGGAACCAGCCGTTGAAGAGAATGTTCGCTCTAAGTGGGAGCTCTTTCTCTCCAAGTGGGTTGGTGTATGGACCAAACGTTGTTCCAGCATAGATGTACGTGGTCTTCTCCTCGCTAAGGTTAACCATCTCTGCTATAGCTTTGTCAACCTGGAGCAGTCCTGCACCCTGGTCAATCGGCGTTGCACCCTCGACAGGCTTGGCCGAAAGCATTATGGCCCTCTTGATGAGGAACGGGTTGTAGTTTATGCCATGGGCCTTGGCATAGCTAATCATGAGGGCCACAGCACCGCTGACGTGTGGTGTTGCCATTGAAGTTCCGTCCCAGAAGTCGGAGGCCCATGTTCCGTAGTAACCGACACTCCATATGGGCAGGCTTGAGAATATGAACGTACCCGGTGCCATAACGTCTGGCTTAACAGCACCGTCAAGCCTTGGACCGCGGGATGAACTCATGGCAGGACCGTTTGCAACATCTGGGGCACCGTACCAGAATTCCCAAGATTCACCGCTCCAGTAGTTCCCGACGGTTATGACGAAGTCTGCATCACCTGGAGAACCAACGGTGTTAGTAGTGGGTCCGTCATTGCCAGCAGCTACAACAAAGACAACGCCAAACCAGTCAGTGAGGAGGTTGGCAAAGTAGTTCTCTGGGTCCTCAAGGCCATCGTTGTATCCTGTATAGAGGCCACCCAGGGACATACTTATCACGTCGGCTCCCATAAGAGTTGCATGTATCATTCCATAGATTATCCAAGAAGTTCTTCCAAATCCAAGGCTTGAGAGCGACTTAATTTCAATGAGCTGTGCTCCCGGAGCGACACCTTCAAGACCCTGGAAGTAAGTTCCCGGAGGACCATATCCCGCGGCGGTTCCTGAAACGTGAGTTCCGTGCTGGCCACCGTCCCATCCGAAAACCACACTGTCATCGCTGACACTTGTAAGAACTATGCTCATGTACGCTGTATCGTTGGAGATGTTTATCAGACTTGGAGAACCAAGTTCAAAGGTAACATAGGTCGTGTTTTTGACAACTCCAGGACCGAGAAGGATGTAGTCTCCGGTCTCATCGAAGAGGGTCATTGGGTAAGCCTCGCTAAGGTTAACGGTATACGTATAGTTAACACCTGTCGGAATCTGCATCATGGACGCAAGTAGTGTCTGGTTGATGGTTCCGTTTATGACTGCATGGAGGGTGTTGGCGTCTGTAACGTTGAGCTGAAGCGGAACGGGATAGAAGTAGGTTATGTTGTCTGGGGCAACGATTATCGCATAGAGCTCGTCGTAATTGTGGTCAAAGTTTATGTCGAAGTACCTCTCCGGGAGGAAGCCAACCTTGTAGGTTCCGTTCTCGACCGTAACGTTGCCAAAGTCTATTGTCAGGTTAAGCTGGGGTATTGTAGTGTACCTTGTTGTCCTATTGACGTAGAAGTAATACGGTCCCCAGTCAATTGTAACGTTGGTGAGGTTGAGAACCACAGTTCCGTTAACAACCCGACTCGAAGTGAAGTTATAGTCGAGTGAGACATTACCCTCTCCAGTGTCATCGCGCCAGGCTATTATCTTTCTCCTCCCATCGGGGGTAATCTGAAGGTAGGGCTGGGCAACGTCGGCACCAGTATCGATGATAGCGATGATAGCTCCTTTACCTGTTGTGTTGTACTCTTCCCTGGCCAGAGGAGCGTTGATGGCATACATGTCCCACATGAATGGGTCAAACCCACCAGTGGTGCTCTGGAGGACTTTAATTGGAGCCTTTGGAACCTGCTCCGGAAGCGTCGGCTTTGGAAGTTTTACTGTCTTGTCCTCCCAGACATATTTGACACCCTTCATATCTATGAGTGAGAGAAGCTTTGACACGGGAACTTCGGCAACGATGAAGTCGTACTTTGGCATGCTTATCGGCTCAACTTTTGCTCCAATGTCTTTCAACGCAGAAACGACCAGATTCCCCTGTCCGTTCTCTGATGCGATTATAACACGCACTGAAGTTTTCCCTTCCTCCCTGTACTTGTTGTAGAGTGTGTGGAGATACAGTTTTACAGCCTCTGGCATTCCTGACTGGGTGTTCACTGCTGTGGCGACCTTTTGGGTTGAAGTACTCTGGGCTGGCACCGCCATTGCAGGAAGGGCAAGCGGTACCAAGGAAGCCAACATTATGGCCGCCACGAGCAGGCTTAACACTTTTCTATTCACCGTCACTCACCCCATTTATTCAATTGAAACTAAAACGGTCATTGACCAATGGTTCCTTCTCAAGACTCCGATATAAATATTTCGACTAAGATGAGCTTGAAAACACCAAAAGGAACAACGTTGGGTATCAGAGTATTTTAATCGTGCCCCTTGATGTAACTACGGAAAAAATTTTAACCCAGGGAGTAATTAACACAGGGCAAACCAAATATAAAACCGGTGATTCAGTATGAAAATACGGACAGGACACATAGTTGCTGTTATAATCATCCTTGCCATTATTGGTCTAGGTTTAAATTCGTATGTTTCTCATTATCAGGGTGGAGAGATATACGAGGCTGCAAACCACGCCTATGGTCTTCTTGTAAGGGGATTCAACGTAACGATAATCGTCGAAACAGTTCATGGAGAAACCATCAAGGGAACCCTCCTGAGCGTCAGGGGGTCTACCCTCTCAGTAGTTGTGAACGGGACTACATACACCGTTGGCGGACCGGAAGCAACAAGGGAGGACATAAAGGCAAAACTAATCAGGGTGATTTACCATGGCAAAGTGTATCTCTACGAGGTTAACCCGATGGAGGGTAGAGGCTCTCAGGTCTTCTCAAAATTGCTTCCCAATCAATACTACTCAGTCCGCTATTCCGGAAAAATATACATCGAAGGAGGGATAACTCCTATAGAGATAGGCAAGTTGAAGTACCAGGCGGACTACAAAACCTACGGCTCAATAACCATAAACCATCTGGGCCCGAATGGGGCCATAATCACAGCCAACATGGTTCCAGTCCAGTATCTAATCGAATACCTTGGCAACTACACGGTGTACACCTACGGCCTCCTCTACGTTAACTCCAACGAAAGAAACCTCCCCCTGAAGCTCCTTGAGGTGAGAAGTCCATGAAGCTCCCGGCCCTCGTGCCGATTCTCTTCATGGCCTACGTCGCCATAGGCCTGGCCGAGCCAAAGACCCTCGCCGTTAGTCTGGCCTTTGCA
Organism: Thermococcus sp.; assembly: GCF_015523185.1. Lineage (NCBI taxonomy): Archaea > Methanobacteriati > Methanobacteriota > Thermococci > Thermococcales > Thermococcaceae > Thermococcus > Thermococcus sp. Next base: position 3,014 of record NZ_WAKV01000038.1, on the reverse strand, counting down.
TTGGCAATAGTCCTTGGGATTAAACGGGGAGAGGAATTAGAATGGCACGACAGCGGCCTTAAAATCAGGGAGGAGTATATCGTCTACGCGTTCTGGTTAGCCCTTGGGATAATAGTACTCCAAATCCTAAGACTGGGAGGGATACCCCTCCTTCATCCGGCAATAAGAACGAGCCTCAGCCCAAGACTAACGGCACTAACGTATTTTCTTGGCGTCCCTTCGAGTGTCTATCTGTTTCTACGGGGGAAGAAATATTCCCTCCTATATCCTATCGCGGTTTCCCTCTATGCCTATAGAACCCCAGTCCTCGTTTCGGTTATAGCAATTGGCTCGGCCTACTACGAGATTTCAAGAAAAGAAGGAAAGTTTGACGTCAAAAAACTCGCCGGAATCCTTGGAGGGGGTATTGTCCTGTTCCTCTTGGTAACGTTTCTCCGTGGAAACGGCCTCTCAAGCCTCTGGGTCCGCTTTCAGAGCACTGTCTCTGCCCTTGATGTCATAATATGGCGGGGTGACTGGAGTGGAACGTACAAAGGCCACCTACAGTGGGCCGGAGTGGCCTCATACATATGGGGGGGCTACTCCCCCAGGGGCCTCATAGCGAAGTTCCTTTACGTCCACACCGGAGCAACTATAACTGCAACCCTCTTGGGCGGAATGTACCTCGACTTTGGGATATTCGCTATAGTGGAGGGCTTTCTCCTCGGGTTCTATTACGGGTTAATCTCAAAGGCAACTCATCCACTAACCCGAGCCCTCTACTACTCCACGCTGGCTTATGGAATAGTGGGTATTGAAACTGGAATACTCGACATGCCCGTTTACGCCCTGTTTCTCCTCGGCGCCTACGCAGTTTACAGCGGATGGAAGGTGATGAGGAAGCGTGAAGCCTGCTGAACTCTTTGAACTAACCGCCGTTGCATACCTACTGATGGCATGGCTGGGAAAGTTTATCTATTTCAACGGGCCCGAGACGGAACCGGCCATCTACGCTGTTCTTTTTCTGGTTATCCTTCTGGCCGGATTACAGAAAGGGACAAATTTGAATGGACGTTTATTCCTTTTCGCGTTTCTCCTAGTTATTCCCCTTGGCCCGGGCTATCTGGTGGGAGGGGCGTTGAGCTTTTTTATTCTCTATCTCCTAATGAGAGAAAACCTCATAAGAAGGGCTGTCTTGCCGGCTCTCTTAGTGGCCATTGGTCTAACGACGTTTGCTTGCCTTAGGTGGGGCCTTCCGATTCTAAAGCCGGAACTTAGATACACGGAGGCAAGCGTCCCCTTTCTAGTTGCAGGGGATATAATTATAGGGGCAATAGCCGTTCTTCCTGACGTTCGATTCCTCGTAATAGGAGAGATGATTGCAATCATAAGTGCGTCAAGAACCGTTGGCCTTGGCGTGGCCGTTGCGTATGTCCTCAGGATGGCTTACGAAGACAGACTAACGTTTGAAGAAATAAAAAGCCATAAAAAGGCCGTTTTGATTGGCATAGTTCTTCTACTGGGAGTTTTCCTAGCAAGGTACTACGTGACGGTAAGGGAGTACCCGGTGTGGAAGCTGGGCTTCATGGGGAGTCTCCTCTACAGGCCTGCCTCCTCCTACACTGTATACGAGAAACTTTTCCATCTGGGAATGCCCTTCGGAAGGGGAGAGCTTCTATTCAATCCAGACCCAACGGGCTACGTTGGTAGACTCTTTGGAAAACATATCGGTTACACATATACAATCTTCGGACAGCCGGCCTATGATTTTGGAATTTTTGGACTCCTTGAGGCCCTAATCCTAGGTTTAGCCCTTGGAAAGGCTTCCACAAATCCATTCACGGGGACTTTCGCGCTAACCGTTGTAACCCTTGCCCTCGACATTGGAATCGAGGGACAGTTTCTCGTTGCAATCCTCCTGATGGCCTACCTATCGGAGGTGACGACATGGACAGAGAAAACCTAACCCGGAAAGTCCTTCCGGGAATCGTTTCCATCTTCGCTCTAGGAATGGAGCTCATCACGTTTCCGCCCTGGGACACGCTGAGCTACGACGGGGCGCTTTATATTGACATCGCCAGAAATCTGGCCGTTAGTCCAGCGAACTTCACCTACCAAGGAGCCTACATGATGTACCGCCCACCACTCTACCCGTACACCCTCTCGTTGTTTTACCACTTCATCCACGAACCCCTGAGCCAGCTGACGGTTGCGAGGCTAGTTTCAGCCGTCTTTTTTGCCTTAACAGCGGTTTTAGTCTATCTCTTAGCTATGGAGCTCTTTGAGAGACCCGTCAAGGGAATCCTCGCCTCGGCCTTCTTCATCTTCAACGCCTTGGCATTCACCATGGGGACGAGGGAGCTGGTTCACAGCGAATTTACCTTCTTCTACGCCCTGGCCATCTACCTCCTCTACACCGGAAGGAAGAGAAAAAACCCCACGAGGGTTTATCTAGCCTTCCTCTCGGCCGGCCTCGCGATACTAACGCGCTACACAGGGCTCTCTATAATAGCGGTTTTCATCGCCTACCTCTGGTTCACAGAGTACTGGGAATGGGTCAAAAGGAAGGAATACTGGATTGGCTTCGCCCTGCTTCTCCTGACCCTGAGCCCATGGCTCTATTTGGGCCATCTACACTACGGCGGAGCCCTAAAACCCTTTGAAATAGCAAGCAGGGCCGTTACAGCCGACAGGCCGGTCTCGGTCTCAACCTTCATGGAGTGGCTCTTCAAGGACGTGGGCCACGTTCTTCCTGCCCTGATGGTTCTGGGACTTATAAAACAGAGGCAGGATGAGAGGGGCTGGCTTCTGATAAGCTGGTCCATCATAGGGTTCGCCATGATAATGACTGTGACCCACAAGGAGACGCGCTTCATAACGTTCCTTTCCCCGGTCATGGGAATACTGGCCGTTGAAGGAGTTTCTCTAATCGTCGACGGGATTGAGAAAGCCCTTGAACTCGCGGGAAGGCCAACAAAGCCGTGGAAGAAGGTCATCACAGTATGTCTCGCCCTTCTCCTGCTCATCCCGGTGGG
>NZ_WAKV01000037.1 GCF_015523185.1 Thermococcus sp. | reverse complement strand
GTATCCCTATGGGTGAGAGGATTATCATGACCCCAACAATGGCGAGCAACGTTTTTGTGACCCTGTCCATTCAATCACCCCCTTGTCTTGGTTATTGTCCTCATGGCAAAAAGGTCGGGCCTGCTCTTCTTCACGTACCACACTACTGCCGCTGTGACGACGGCGGCGGCCGGGCCGGCGGTAACGAGGTGCGCTATTGCCATTGCCGGAACGGAAACTCTCAGTGGATACGGGCAGTAACCGGGCTGTAGGTAGGGTTGGATGCCGAGTTCAATTCCCGCCATAATCGCCGCCGTCACTATTCCCACATAGGCACCTATGCCCGCGGATACAATCTCATTGAGCTTCAGCCTCCGTGTAAGGAAGCGGTAGGCGTAGTAGCCGACGAAGGGCAGGACAACGCCCATGTTGAAGACGTTTGCGGCGTAGGTCGTTATCCCACCATCGCCAAAGAAGAGGGCCTGTATCAGGAGCACTATTGTCAGGGATACTGTTGCTGCCCAGGGGCTGATTAGTATCGCTATTATCGTTCCTCCAACGATGTGGGCCGTCGTTCCCCCTGGAACTGGCATGTTGTACATCATCACAAGGAAAGAAAAGGCCGTCAGAACTCCTAAGAGTGGCACTTGGCTTGGCTTTAGGTTCTTGAGCCACCTGAAGGCCTTGTACCATATCGGTATCATTATCAGATAGAAAAACGCACAGGTGTACGGGCCGAGGTAGCCATCTGGGATGTGCAATTTCACCACCTCTTTCATCGGTTGGTGTTATCAAAACCCTAAATAGTGCTATCCTATAAAAAGTTTTCTAAAAACAGTGTTACAAACCTTTGGTTCAAAACCCGAACACACTAAGAGAAAAGGAAATAGGGCTCAGAGGTAACCCCTGTCCTCTTCCTCAGGGGCTGGAGGCATCTGCTGTTCGAGCATTGCCCTCTGCATCTCTTGAACCTTCCGGAGTATCTCCTCAGTTTCCTTTGCGCGCTCCTCAAGTGCCGTCATGTCGAGCTCAATTCCAAGTATCTTTATAACGGCTGTTAAAACGGCCTTCGCGGCCTTTGCATCTACTATGTAACCGAGGCTTTCTCCGAGCAGGCTTATGCCGTACATCGAGCGGAGCTTGCCCATGCCAAGGAGCAGTCCTGCCGCGCCGACTATTGCCCCTCCCTCGTCTTCCCTCCAGATAACTTCAACGGAACAGTCCTTGAGCTTCTCCTTGTAGTATTCCACCAGTTCCTCGTGGGTTACGGCCGCTAAGACCCTCGGTTCGCCCTGCAATTCTGGAACCTGGTAGCCACCCATGGTTATTATTTCCCTGACGCCGAGCTCCTGGACGAGGTCGAGCATCTTACCGACCACCTCGTAGTGGCCGGGGCTATCTGTGGGCGGAACCTGCTGGTCGCCGGTGATTATGATTAGGTCCCTTCCGTCCTCGTCTGGGTTTATCCAGTAGTAGAACTCGTTCTTCATGAGCTCAACGATTGAGCCTTTCTTTATGATGACCTGGTGCATGAAGTGGGGCGAATAAAGCTCCGCGAACTTGACGGCGTTAAGTTCCTGGATGAGGTGCTCAGCTGCTAATTTTCCAACGAGTCCAATTCCGGGGAGGCCCTCTATAAAGACCGGGTCCCTCAGCTTGGGTCTCTCAAGGAGGTAGATTGTTGTTTCCTTCATTTTCTCACCCCAATTCCAAGGACTTCCCTCTTCCACCTGCGCCTGTACTCGCCGTAGGGGTCCTCCGGTGAAAAGCGAGGTGGATGAGCCACTTTGGTCTTCGTGCCACAGACCGGACAGGTCTCCTTGAGGGTATACCTGCCACAGTTGGGGCACTTCCTTATTCGGAACTTCATCTTTACCTCCTCTTAATCTTCTTTATGCGCTTCTCCTTTCTGATTAGTGTGGCCTCTCCGCCAGCTTCTTTAATCACCCTGAGAATTTCCTCGGCTATGCTCTCGAGAACCTCTTCGGCCTTGTAGTAGTCCGGGGCCGTTATGTCAATCCTGTACCTAGGTGCTCCCTGGTAGGTGAACTTGACGTCTATGTCCTTCTCCTCGTTTGCCCTATCGCGGGCCCTTATGAGGGCCTCCTTTATTATCTCGACCCCGTTCGGCTTTGGAACCGTTATCTCAAACTCGGCATCTATCGTCACCGTCGGAATCTCAACGTAGGCCTCTATGATTGGCTTCAGGGCTTCGAGCCACTCGTCGGGGATGAGACCCTTCAGAACCTCGATGCCGTTCTGTGCGGCATCCTCAAAGGCGGCGTAAACCTCGCCGTACTCCTTCTCAAGAGGAACCCAGACCTCTCTCCATGCGGTCTCAAAGTCCTTGCCAATCCTCTCCGCGGCCATCTTGAGAAGGTTCTCGGCCTTCTGGGCGCGCTTGTACTCCTGGAGTTTCGCCTTCCTCTGTTGCTGGTTGACGCGCTTGAGGCTCAAATCTATGTGGCCTTTCTCTGGGTCAACTCTAATCACCTTGACAACTACCTTTTGACCCTCTTTCACGTAGTCCCTGATGTTCTTGACCCAGGTTGGGGCGACCTCACTTATGTGCATGAAGCCCTCCTTTCCGGGATACTCGTCAAGGGTGAGGAACGCTCCATAGGGGTGAATGTTCTTGACGGTAGCAACGACGAATTCGCCCTCCTCGGGAAACTCCTTGGCCTTCCTCGGCATTTCAACCACCTCTAAATTTTTCTCTCCGAAAGGTTTACGAGAAGAGGTTTTTAAAAGTTTGGCGGGATGGAAAAAGGAAGGGAATCACTCGAGAACCTCAAGGATTTTGGCCTTGACGATTCCCTTACCACCGGTTGGTTCGACCAGAGTTGCACCGCAGACGAGACAGCGGACAGGAGTGGCCGGGTGGCTGAAGACTATCTGCTCGTTTCCGCAGTCTATGCACTTAACGCGGAGGAACCTTGAGCGTGGCATTGGAATCAGGTTCTTCGGGAGCGCCATGCGTCACACCTCCACGAGCTCAAACTTCTTAACGCGGAAGCCTTTTCCTCTGGTGTGGGCCTTACCGCAGACAGTGCACCTAAACCTGAGGTCAAGCTTCTTAACCGGCTTTTCTCTCCCGGCCGGGTTCGGCCTGGGGAATCCATGGTAACCCTTCATTATTCTGCGGAATCTCCTCTGACCCTGGCTGAGCTCGCTCCTCGGCCTCTTCTTGACCTTCTCGACCTTGTGGATGGTGTGCTTCTTACAAAACGGGCAGTAGGTTCTTATCTGCTTAGGATACTTCATCTCACTCACCCCCAGCGAAAAGCCCGGTGGGCTCCTTTCCGGATACCCCCGAGCCATGAGCCGATGACAGCTCGGGTTTCCCGTTTGCGGGGATATTTAAAAAGCTTTTTCCCATTCCCCGAAACTTTTAAATACTAAATGTTACTAAAAAGTCTCGGTGATGGGAAATGAAGAGGATGATTGACATTGTCAAGGAGGCAAAGACGGTCGAGGGAAAGGCTGAGAAGGACTACAAAAAGCTCCTCAAAAAGCTTGACAAGCCCGAGTATGCGGATTTGAAGGGATTGATTCTCAGGATTGCAATTGATACGGCCTTCCACAAGAGACTGATGGAGGCCCTTGAGAAGGCCTACGAGGATGCCGTTAAGATTATCGAAGCGTATTCTATAGAAAAGCCCAACGAGGACTACGCACTAATCCCGGGCGTTCCAACGATGGCCATGCCCCTTGGTTTTGGACCAATTGGAGCCAGAATTCCGCCGGAGGAGGTAATTGAGGAGTTCCTCAAGGACTTCCCGACGGAGGTCGTTCTTCCAGAGGACGGCAAGAAGCTGGTTGAACTGCTCAGGAAATACTCCGAGGAGGAGGCAAAGATGAGGGAGCTCTACGAGGAGCTCTCAAAGAGAGCATTTCACCCGGTCGTCAGGGAACTTGTCAGGGAATTGAAGAGGAACGAGGAACAGCACGAGAGCTTCATTAAGGGCCTCATCGAGAAGTACGCTAAAGGGTGAGTATTAAGGGGAGGAGGAAGGGAATCAGGGCCGTAAGGACGAACCCGTGGACAAAAGCAACGAGCGCGACTTCTCTTCCTCCAAATTTGGTTATTATTGGCAGGGTCGTGTCCATCGTTGTCGCCCCTCCCATGGCGACGGCTTTCTTGGGGTCAATCCTCTTTGTTGCGATTGGATAGATTAGAATCGTCAGGATTTCCCTCACAAGGTTCCCAAGGAACCCAACGGCACCGTAGAGGGGGGAATACTGCGCTATCAACGGCCCAGTGAGGGAATACCACCCACAGCCGGCGCCGATTGCCAGGCCCCACTTCGGTTCTATACCGAGGAGGAGCGAGGCCATGAGACCTCCAAGGATTGAACCAATCAACGTTAAAAACGGCAGGAGGAGGGCTTTTCTGCTGACCTTCATAAGCTCTTCCTTCCTGAAACTTAAACCGAGGTCCATTCCGATTAGGAATATCAGAACGTAGAGCATAACCTCGTAGGCGTTCCCAAAGTTCGGTGAGAGAAAACGCCCGACGAGTATCCCTGCGGTGAGCGAGGTAAGAACGAGGTAGAGGAACCTCACCCCATCACCTCCGCGAGGAAAAGACTTCCCGCTATTGTCAAAACTGCAAAAACCATGGAAGCAAAGAGGAGCCAGAGGCCGTTTACTTGGACTTCTCCGGTTTTCACCCCGAGGAAGAATATCATAGCGAGGAGGGCAACGCTAACCGGGGCCTCAAGGCTGGGCTTTTTTCCAATTAGTCTGAGCAGGTAGCCAAGAAGAAGGCCGAGGGTTAGGGGTATGAATACGTTCATGCCCGAGATTCCGCTCTGAAGGTTAATAAAAGTATCGAAGGGGCTCGGAGGGTGTTCACGTCATCACATCTCAGCGTGCTTGCTATTCTTCATTGCCCTCTGGAGATTTGGACGGTCGGTTTTAAACGTTTCCGAAAATATGCTGGATTTCAACGGCTTTTCATGAAACATCTCGACTCAAGGTTTTTATTGTGAACGCCCAAGCTTGGGGTGGTGGTTGTCATGATTAGGGCATCTGAAAGGGCAATGGGCGTGGAGTACGCCATCAGGGACGTTGTTCTTCCCGCTAGGGAACTTGAAAAGAGGGGGATAAAGGTCATCAGGCTCAACATAGGTGACCCCGGAAAATACGACTTTCAACCACCGGAGCACATGAAGGAAGCCTACTGTAGGGCAATAAGGGAAGGCCACAACTACTACGGTCCCAGCGAGGGCCTTCCCGAGATGAGGGAAGCCGTCGTAAAGAGGGAAAAGTGGAAGAACGGCGTTGATATAACACCCGATGACGTCCGCGTTACCACCGCCGTTACCGAGGCCCTTCAGTTGATTTTCGGTGCACTCCTGAATCCCGGCGACAACATACTCGTTCCAAGTCCTAGCTATCCGCCCTACACGGGTCTCGTCAAGTTCTACGGTGCCGAGCCGAGGGAGTATCTGACGATTGAGGAGAACGGCTGGCAGCCTGATTTGGACGACATGAGGAAGCTGATTGACGAGAGGACGAAGGCGATAGCGGTTATAAACCCCAACAACCCGACGGGGGCGCTCTACGAGAAGAAAACGGTAAAGGCAATCCTTGATTTAGCTGGAGAATACGATTTGCCCGTCATAAGCGATGAGATATATGACCTGATGACCTACGAGGGTAAGCACGTTTCTCCCGGCTCGCTAACCAAGGACGTCCCAGTTATAGTCATGAACGGTCTCTCGAAGGTTTACTTTGCCACCGGCTGGCGTCTGGGTTACTTCTACTACGTTGACCCGGAGGGCAAACTCGCCGAAGTCAGGGAGGCGATAGACAAGCTTATGCGCATAAGAATCTGTCCGAATACTCCCGCCCAGTTCGCGGCGATAGCTGGTCTAACAGGTCCGATGGACTACCTTGAAGAGTATATGGCAAAGCTACGCGAGAGAAGGGACTACATCTACAAGCGCATCAACGAGATACCCGGTGTAAGTGCCGTCAAGCCACAGGGAGCTTTCTACATCTTTCCGAGGATAGAGGAGAGGTCAAAGTGGAAGAACGACAAGGAATTCGTTCTGGACGTTCTCCACGAGGCTCATGTTCTCTTCGTCCACGGCTCGGGGTTTGGAAGGGCAGGAAACTGGCACTTCAGGATAGTGTTCCTTCCGCCGGTTGAAGTACTTGAGGAGGCCATGGACAGGTTTGAGGCGTTCATGAAGGAGAGACTCTCTTAAATCCCTTTATCCCCCCGAGACCACAGGGATGACCTCAATCTCTGTCCCGTCTTCCACTTTTTCGTCTTCCAAAACGACCCTTCCGTTGATTCTCGCTATCGCACTCTCGGTGTTGAAGCCAACTTCCCTTAGGATGTCCTTAACGGTCATTCCTTTCTCCCATTCCACTTCCCTCTCTATTCCCCTTCCAAGAACCTTTACCCTAATCATTTCAACCACCTCACGTGAAGAGAACGGTTCTCCTAAAAACGTCCCTGTGGTTCCCGAAGGCCTCGAACATCCTTCCCGAGTAGTGTTCTACAGCTGAATCGAGGAGTTTGTTGAGGTTGTAGTTTATCTCATCGCTCATCGGCATGTAGAGCGGGGCCGGCTCGTAGTAGTCCATTCCCTTGAGAAGGGACGTTGCGAAGTACCAGAGTGTTTTCTTGATTTTCCTTCCCCTGAGAGGAGAAAAACTCGCGTTTCCACCCCCAAAAGACGCATGAAGGACGACAATCTTCTCGACTTCAACCCCTTTCTTGAGCAGTCTCCTCCTCTCGGTGCTTTCCAGGTCAACTATCCTGTATCCGCTCCTCGTCGTTTCGTCGTAGTCGATGGAAACTCCGTAAATTTCTTCAATCTTCGGGTCGTAGACCAGGACCTCGGTTCCTCCGATAACGTACAGCCTCTCGTCCCTGACGTCGAGAACCGTGTTTTCCGTGCTCAAAACGTCCAGCCCCTCCGAGACTGCTAGGGCTGACATCGTGCTCTTTCCCGTGTGGGGATAGCCGACGAAAAGAACGGCCCTTCCCTCGGGATTGACGACGCTCACCGAATCGGTCACGAAAATCCTGCCCTTCCTTGCACCGGCCCTTGCGGTTGCCTGAAGGAGGAAGAAAACCGGGGCCTCGTTCGTATACGCCGATGGGACGGCCGACTCGAGCTTGTAACGGTCCTTCCCGTTCACGTCGTACATCGCACTGAACACCCTGAAGGAGTCCCCTTTAAAGCGTTCTATCAAAACGTCGGGCTTTATCTCGGCCCTGAGGACGTCCGGAAGATAACGTCGGGCAAAGAGATTTCTAAAACCCTCGACGAAGCCGTCGTTTAGTTCGCCACTGAAGAGAACACCAACACCTCCGACGCTCAGCATCGTCATCAACGACGGTTTTGTTAGACTGTTATAAACCCTTCGCAGAGTTTTTATATCCACTCTCAAAGACAACTTGAGGCCTATGGTAACGCTCATCATAGCGGAAAAGCCCAACGTTGCGAGAAAAATCGCCTACGCCCTAGCGGAAGGCAAACCCGTTAGGAAAACCATAGGGAAAGTGAGCTATTACGAGTTCACCCGCGACGGGAAGAGGGTCATCGTCGCTCCGGCAGTTGGCCACCTGTTTTCCCTCGCACCAAAAACAAAAACCTACGGTTATCCGGTCTTTGACATAGAGTGGGTGCCGGTTTATGTCGCCGAGAAGGGGAAGAACTACGCGAAGGACTACATAAAGGCCTTAGCCACGCTGGCGAAGAAAGCGGATGAGTTCATCGTCGCCTGTGACTACGATACGGAGGGAGAGGTAATAGGCTACACCGCCCTAAAGTACGCCTGTGGCGTTGACCCATCCAAGGCAAAGCGCATGAAGTTCTCGGCCTTAACCAAGAAGGACCTCCTTAAAGCCTGGTACAACCTCGAACCGACCATAAACTTTGGAATGGCAGATGCGGGAATAGCGCGCCACGTTTTAGACTGGTACTGGGGTGTAAACCTGTCCCGTGCCCTGACCTCGGCCATAAAAAGGGCCAGCGGCAAGTGGATGGTTCTCTCAACCGGAAGGGTTCAGGGGCCAACGCTGAAGTTCCTTGTTGAGAGAGAGAAGGAAATCCAAAACTTCCAGCCCAAACCCTACTGGGTCATCAAGATGCTCCTTGAAAAGAACGGCGAGAAGTACACGGCCAGCTATGAAAAGGACAAAATCTGGGACGAGGAAGAGGCCAAAAGGATAGTTCAGGAGGCCAAGAAGGGGCCGGCCTTCGTTGAGAAAGTCGAGGTTAAACAGCAGAAGAGGAATCCCCCCGTCCCCTTTGACCTCGGGACCCTGCAGAGAGAGGCCTATTCTGCCTTCGGATACAGCCCGAAGAAGACGCTGGAGCTTGCACAGCGCCTGTATGAGCGAGGATTATCGTCGTACCCGAGGACAAGCTCACAGAAGCTTCCCAAGAACCTGAACTTCCGCTCGATAATTCAAAACCTCGCCAAACTCCCGGAGTACAAACCCTTTGCACACGAGCTTTTGGGCAAAGAAAGGCTCAAGCCCGTCGAGGGCAAGAAGGAAGACCCGGCACACCCTGCAATCTACCCCACGGGCGAGTTGCCAAAGCCGGAGGAGCTCACCAAGGACGAGCGAAACCTCTACGATTTGATAGTCAGGCGCTTTCTAGCTCTGTTCATGGAGCCAGCAGTTAGGGAAAGCATGAGGGTTGTGATAAACTCCAACAACCACCGCTTTATCCTTAGCGGTGCGAGAACGGTCAAGGAGGGCTGGCTGAAGGTTTACGGAAAATACGTCAAGTTCGACGAGGTTATTCTCCCGCCTTTTAGAGAGGGTGAGTCCGTAAAGGTCCTCCAGATAAAGCGCGAGAAGAAGAAGACTAAACCACCGGCTCGGTATTCGCCTGCTTCAGTCATCAAAAAAATGGAGGACTTGGGAATTGGAACGAAAGCAACGCGTGCCCAGATACTTGAAACCCTCTACCAGAGGGGCTACATAGAGGGAAAGAAGAAGATAAAGGTTACCCCACTTGGGATGAAAGTGGTAGAAGCCCTTGAGAAGAACGTGCCGGATATAGTGAGTGTGGAACTCACTAAAGCCTTCGAGGAGAAGATGGAGGAGATAATGGCGGGAAAAGCCAAGAAGGATGAGGTCATCGAGGAGAGCAAAGAGCAGTTGATAAAAATCCTCAAAGTCTTTAAGGAAAAGGAGCTCGACATAGGGAAGATGCTCCTTGAGACGACTGGAACCGGTGTAACGGCTTCAAAGGAGTCCGTGAAGGTTGAAAAGTCTGGGGATTCTTCAAAGGCCACGGAAAACAAAAGGGCCCAGGCGAAGGAAAGGCTTATTCTCGGAAAGTGCCCGAAGTGTGGTGGCGATTTGGTGCTCAAATACAACAGGAAGACAGGAAAGAGGTTTGTAGGTTGCTCCAACTGGCCGAAGTGCGACGTAACTTACCCAATCCTCCAGCGCGGGGAAGTTATTCCAACCGGAAAGACCTGCTGTAACGGTGCCCCTGTTGTGAAGATTCGCGAGAAGGGCAGGGAGTATGAGATATGCCTTGACATGAAGTGCAAGGACTGGAAGCGATAGTCTTATTTGTTTTCCTCCCCAGCTTTCAACATGGACGACTGGGAACGAGCCTCAAAGGTTCTCATTGATAACGCTCGCGAATTTCTTGAGAGGCTGAGGAACGAGGTTAGGTTAAACGAGGTGACGTTGGCGACCCTCCTTGAGGTTCAGTCAACCTTCGTCCTCGGCTTGGCGGACGCGAGCCTGTATGCCTTTTCACTATACAACGATGACGACGTTGAGCTCTCCTACAGGCTCTTCCTTGAGGGTCTCAACGTTCTCAAAGCCGGCCATCTGTTCATCAATGAGCCTGAACTCGACCTGTGGCTTTCTCCGTTGAAAGGTCTAAATCCCGAAAAGGGGTTCTCCCTCGATAGGAGGTTCTCCCTTCTCGGCGAGCCTAAGCCAACTATGGTGTGGGCCAATAGAATAGTCCAGCTCAGGAACGCCCTCCATGGAAGGCCCGTTCGGGACCCTCTGAGGAACATCGGCTACGGAGTAGGTAGGGAAGACAGACGCTTTCCGGCTCTTTTAAAGGCCGTTAGGAGGCTTTACAAGCTCTACCCTGCCCCGATAGAGGAAGTTGCTAGGCTACTAACCCTTGAGCTCAGCGTTGGACTCGATGAGAGACCGCTGGAGTGCTCGGACGGGACCTGCGACGAGATAACCGAGCTCCCAGACGTTTCAGGTTTCAGAAAAACTGTTTCTGGGGAAGTTGAGCTCTACTACCTCATTGAGAACTCCAAGGGTATAAGTTCCCCCTGGGGAAGCTTGAGCGTTGGAAAGGCGAGGGAGATAGTTGTGTTCTCAAGGAAGAAGGGAAAAGGGTTCAGGCTCAGAGAAGTTCCTTGAGAAGGCTGAGCCTCCTCTTGCTCATGAGGACCTTCGGGTGCTTGAGGAGGGCTTTTATGACCTCCCCGTAGTCGCCACTTGCTATTTTCTCGGCGTCTGCACCTTTTAACAGCTGAATGAAGAGGTCGAGGTCTTCATCGGTGAGCTTTTCTGTAACGCGCCTGACCTTGAGGACTTTTTCAAGCCTCTTTCCGTCGGTCTCCCACCACTCCTTCGTGTAGTTCTGGAGAAGCGAGAGGTTCTCCTCTTCCAAGGCCTTGATAATCCACTTGCTCGCTATCGTTCCCGCTTCCATTGCTTCCGCCATTCCACCGCCGTGCATCGGGTTTACCTGTCTAGCGGCATCACCAACAACCAGAACGTTGTCCTTGACGAGTTCCTTCACGAAGCCTCCAACCGGAACCACCCCAACGTTTACCTCAAGGATTTTCCTCATGGGTATGTTGTTCTCCTTCAGCCACTTGTCGAGGTAGTACTTGGCCGTCTCCGGGTGGTCGGAGGCTATGCCTATTCCAACGTTGGCCCTGTCCTCGTCCTTTGGGAAGACCCAGACGTAGCCCCTTGGCGCTACCTCGTTGCCGAACCAGAGGTGGATTAAATCCGGGTCAAACCCCTCGATGAGCATTTCGTACTCATAGCTTGAGTCAAACTCGTGTGGCGGAGCGTAGGTGTTTATTCCGGCTTTCCTGGCTATCGTGCTCTCGACTCCATCCGCTGCGACGATTATGTCCGCGTAAATCTCGACAGGCTCGTCCTCGTGCTTGGCCTTGATTCCCGCTATATTACCGTCCTTCCTTATGACGTCCAAAGCCTCAGTCCTGGCTAGAACGTCTGCTCCGGCCTTTGAGGCGTAGTAAGCCAGCATCTTGTCGAAGACCTTCCTCTCAAGGATTACACCGCTGACTTCCTTATACCTGAGTTCGAGCTCGTAACCGCTTGGAGAATAAAGCTTTGCACCGTAAATCTCACGATTGATGAAGCGCTTATCGTAGGGGATGTCGTATTTATCAAAGACCTTTATGCTTATCCCCTCGGCGCACTGTTTCGGCGTTCCAATCGCCCACTTCTTGTCGATGAGCAGAACCGAAAAACCGGCCCTGGCAACGTTTCTAGCAACAATTGGCCCGGCTATTCCAGAACCTACGACAACAACGTCGTACTTCCAGCTCATTCGCTCACCTCCAGTGGCTCAGCACTCAGCGCTCCAACCGGGCAGGCATTGACGCATATCTTACAGCTTATGCACTTGTCCTGGAGAAACTCCCAGCTCGTGGAGTGAACCTCTATGGCAAGGGTCGGGCACACTCCTGCACAGCCACCACAGAGGTAACAGCGGTCTTCGTTCACCACAATTTTAATCTTCTCCGGCATGGTCTTCACCGCCGAGCTTTGCCTTCAGTCTTTCGTCATCTATCGTTAGGGTGTCGTCTTTTATCCTTAACGGAACGAACTTGTCCAGCTCATTAACTTTCGCGAGCACTTCCCTCTCCTTGAGGTTGAGCCTGTCGCTCAGCTCTTCAACCGTGGCTTTTCCGTTGAGGAGGACATAGTGGAGAATGGCTAACTGAGTCATGTCGCCGATTTCCCTTAGATATTTTTCCTTAATCATCGCCATGAGCCTGTCCCTTTTGTTTTCTATGCTCTGAAGGGTCCTGAGGACGTTTTCAAGTTCTTCACTCAGGGTTCTGAAGGTCAGAATCATTTCTCCCAGAGTTTTCTGCTCCTCCAGATGGTCTGAAGAACTCTCTGAATCCTCTTTAAGGTCAAGTCCACGATACCAGAAGATGTTCGGGGTGATAGTTACCACATATGTCTTGGCGATGTTTATGTCGTAGTACTTTCTCGCGGGTCCTATGAAGGGTCCCTCTCTCTCGTAGGATTTCAGGATTCCCTCGCGTTCCATTATTTTAAGGTGCTTTGCTACTGCCGTTGAGGAGACACTAACCTTACTGCTCAGAAAACTGAAGTAACATTCGGTGCAGGTGAGGTGACTCAGCAAATCGCGCCTCACCTTGTTTCCAAGGATGTAAAAAATGTCTGGTTCATCCATGGCCCACACCACCCAAACTTGTAACGTAAAGCTTATATATTGGACATTAAACTTAAGGTTGCAAACCTGGGGATTTTCACCCAGAGAAAATGGTTCGTGATGATTATAAACCTTTAGATGGAGGTGTAAAAGATGGGACTGATTAGCGACGCCGACAAGAAGGTAATAAAGGAGGAGTTCTTTTCTAAGCTCACTGAGCCTGTTAAGCTCATGGTCTTCACCGGAAAAGACCACTGCCAGTACTGTGACCAGCTAAAGCAACTCGTCCAAGAGCTTGCCGAGCTCAGCGACAAGCTTAGTTATGAGTTCATTGACTTCGACACAGAGGAGGGCAAGAAGAAGGCCGAGGAATACAGGATTGACCGCGCTCCGGCCGTTAGTATAACCAGAAACGGCCAGGACGTTGGAGTTCGCTTCTTCGGCCTTCCGGCCGGCCACGAGTTTGGTGCCTTTCTTGAGGACATAGTTGACGTCAGCAACATGAACACTGATTTGATGCCCGAGAGCAAGGAGGAGCTTGCCAAGATTGATAGGAACGTCAGAATACTTGTCTTTGTCACTCCAACCTGTCCCTACTGCCCGCTGGCAGTTAGGATGGCCCACAAGTTCGCCATTGAGAACACCAAGGCAGGTAAGGGCAAGATACTCGGTGATATGGTCGAGGCCATCGAGTATCCTGAGTGGGCCGACCAGTACAGCGTCATGGCGGTGCCAAAGATAGTTATCCAGGTGGACGGTGAGGACAAGGTTCAGTTTGAAGGTGCCTACCCTGAGAAAATGTTCCTTGAAAAGCTTCTCTTAGCCCTTGAGTGACTTTCCCTTTCTTTTCTGCCCAGCTCTTGCCGGTGTTTTTAAAACTTCCGGACATTTGATGAACAGTCTCATACATCAAAGAACCAAAAGGGGCTGGAAAACGGTTCTTAAACTTTGCGCAACCGATATAAAGCCTCTCCACCGAGCTACCACTCGAAAAGCTTATATACCGGAACCCGCAGGTGGGGGTAGTGGTATCGTTCTATAAAAAACGTTAAGGGGGCAATTCTCGGTGGCGGCGAAAAAAGAATTTAACATATTCACCCACGTACTGGTTCCCGAGCACAGAATCCTCAGCGAGGAGGAGAAGGAGGAGCTCCTCAAGAAGTACAGGATTAAGATTTCCCAGCTTCCGCAGATTAAGGCTTCTGACCCTGCCGTCGTTGCTCTTGGAGCAAAACCCGGCGATGTTATCGAGATAAAGAGGAAAAGCCCCACGGCGGGTTACTACTACTATTACCGCCTCGTTGTGGAGGACTGATTTTAGGGGTGAGAGTTTATGAGCAGAGGAGTTACCGTTAACGAGCCCACTCTAACTCCTGATGAGCTCTGGCTTGTTATGGAGTCATACTGGAAGGAGAAAGGCCTTGTGAGACAGCACCTCGATTCTTACAACGCCTTCATCGAGCACGGCCTTCAGGAGGTCGTCAACGAGTTCGGTGGCGTTAAACCTGACATCCCCGGTTTGGAAGTTAAGTTTGGGAGGATTAGGCTTGGCGAACCAGAGTTTCAGGAAGCACAGGGACAGAGAAGACCCCTCTACCCAATGGATGCAAGGATTAGAAATCTGACCTATTCTGCTCCACTTTACCTCGAAATGATTCCGGTCGTAAACGGCATCGAGCAGGAACCTGTTGAGGTTCGCATAGGTGAGTTGCCGATAATGCTCAAATCCAAGGCCTGCCGTCTCTACGGTCTCAGCGATGAAGAGCTCATAAAGCTCGGGGAAGACCCGAAGGACCCCGGAGGATACTTCATCATAAACGGCTCCGAGAGGGTTATAGTCTCTATCGAAGACCTCGCCCCGAACAAGACACTAGTGGAGAGGGACGAGAGGCAGAACCGCGTTATAGCCAAGGTCTTCTCCTACAGGCACGGTTACAGAGCATTGATTACCGTTGAGAGAAAGAAGGACGGAATCCTCTACGTTTCTATCCCCAACGTCCCCAAGCCCGTTAAGTTCGTCTACGTAATGCGCGCCCTCGGTCTTCTCAGCGATAAGGAGATAGTTGAGGCTGTCAGCGACGACCCGAGGATTCAACAGATTCTCTTCGACAACCTTGAGGATGCGAGCGACATAAGAACCCAGGAGGAGGCTCTTGACCTCATAGGAAGGCTCTCCCTTCCGGGTCAGCCAAAGGAGTACCGCCTTAAGAGGGCTGAACACATCATAGACAACAACCTCCTTCCCCACATGGGAGTCGAGCCCGAGAGGAGGAAAGCTAAGGCCTACTACCTCGGCATGATGGCCCTAAAGGTTCTCGAACTTTCGCTGGGCCTCCGTGGGGAGGACGATAAGGACCACTACGCCAACAAGAGGCTCAAGCTGGCCGGAGACCTTCTCAAGGACCTCTTCAGAATAGCCTTCGGCCAGCTCGTCAAGGATATGCAGTACCAGATGACCAAGACCTACCAAAGAAAGGGCGAGCGCTATACCTTCGAGAACGTCCAGAGATTTGTTAGAAACTCGATAAGGCCCGACGTCCTGAGCGAGAGGATTGAGCATGCCTTAGCTACCGGTGCCTGGCCAGGTGGAAGAACCGGTGTGAGCCAGCTCCTTGATAGAACCAACTACATCTCAACGCTCTCACACCTCAGGCGCGTGACTTCCCCGCTCAGCAGGGACCAGCCCCACTTCGAGGCGCGTGATTTACACGGAACCCACTGGGGTAGAATCTGTCCTACTGAGACGCCCGAAGGTCCCAACTGTGGTCTGGTTAAGAACCTCGCCCTGATGTCCCAGATAACCACCGGTGTTCCTGAGGAGGAAGTCCGTGAGTACCTCATGAAACTCGGCATAGTCCCGATTGAGGAGAGAAGGCCCGCTCCGGGTCTTTACCGCGTTTACCTCAACGGTGTCCTTATTGGAACCACCGAGAATGGACAGGGCCTCGTGAACAAGATAAGGACCGACAGAAGGAGCGGCAAGATAAGCGACGTCATAAACGTGGCCATCTACGAGGACGAGGAGGTTAAGGAAATCTACGTCAATAGCGACGACGGTAGGGTTAGGAGGCCCCTTATAATAGTCGAGAACGGAAAGCCCAAGCTCACCCGCGAGCATATCGATGGTATAAAGGACGGCACACTAACATGGAGCGACCTCGTCAGGATGGGCGTTATTGAATACCTCGATGCCGAGGAAGAGGAGAATGCCTACGTTGCCACTTGGCCATGGGAGGTAACTGAGGAGCACACCCACCTCGAGCTGATGCCCGCTGCCATACTCGGTATTCCTGCTTCGCTCGTTCCTTACCCGGAGCACAACGCCGCTCCGCGTAACACCTACGGTGCCGGTATGGCTAAGCAGAGCCTCGGTCTCGGCTGGTCAAACTTCAGGATTAGGGTTGATACGCGCGGTCACCTCATGCACTACCCGCAGGTTCCGCTCGTCAACTCAAGGATAATGAAAGCGGTTGGTTTCGAGGAGAGACCAGCTGGCCAAAACTTCATCGTTGCTGTCCTCAGCTACCACGGTTACAACATGGAGGATGCGGTAATCATCAACAAGGCTTCAATCGAGCGCGGATTGGCTAGGTCAACCTTCTTCAGAACCTACGAGGCCGAGGAGAAGAGGTATTTGGGCGGTCAGAAGGACACCTTCGAAATCCCTGACCCAACTATACAGGGCTATCTTGGTGAGAAATACTACAGGCACCTCGACGAAGATGGTCTCATCTTCCCCGAATCGAAGGTTGAAGGAAAGGACGTCCTCGTTGGAAGAACTTCTCCACCTAGGTTCCTTGAAGAGCAGAGTGGCCTTGGAGGTGTCGCCCTCCAGGGAAGGCGTGAGACGAGCGTGACGGTAAGGCCGAGTGAGAGAGGTATAGTTGACAAGGTTATAGTCACCGAGACAGGCGACGGAACCAAGCTCGTTAAGGTCACCGTTAGGGATCTCCGTATTCCCGAGCTGGGAGACAAGTTCGCGAGCAGGCACGGTCAGAAGGGTGTTATCGGCTTAATCGTCCCGCAGGAGGACATGCCCTGGACCGAGAGTGGAATAGTGCCAGACCTCATCGTCAACCCGCACGGTATTCCAAGCCGTATGACCGTTGGGCAGTTAATTGAGGCAATAGGTGGAAAAGTGGCCTCCCTCAAGGGCAGGCGCGTTGATGGAACGGCATTCATAGGCGAACCTGAGGAGAAGCTGAGGAAGGAACTTGAGGAGCTTGGCTTCAAGCACAGCGGAAGGGAAATCATGTACGACGGTATAACCGGCAGAAGGCTTGAGGCGGACATATTCGTCGGCGTCATCTACTACCAGAGACTGCACCACATGGTGGCAGATAAGATGCACGCGCGCTCAAGGGGTCCGGTTCAGGTCCTCACCAAACAGCCAACCGAGGGGAGAGCTAGAGAAGGTGGTCTCCGCTTTGGTGAGATGGAGCGTGACGTCCTCATCGGCCACGGTGCGGCAATGCTACTCATAGAGCGTCTCTTGGAGGAGAGCGACAAGACTGAGGTGTGGGTCTGCGAGAACTGTGGGCACTTAGCTTTGGAGGACAAGCGTCGCGGTAAGGTCTACTGTCCGGTCTGTGGCGAGGAGGAGAGGATAAGCAAGGTCGAGATGAGCTACGCGTTTAAGTTGCTACTCGACGAGCTGAAGGCGATGGTGATTAGGCCTTCCCTCAGGTTGAAGGATAGGGTGTGATGGCCATGCAGTCGATGAAAAAGGTCATCGGAAGTATTGAGTTTGGTATACTCTCACCCCAGGAAATCAGGAAGATGAGCGCGGCCGAGATAACCGTTCCGGACACCTACGACGACGACGGTTATCCGATAGAAGGGGGCCTCATGGACAAGAGGCTCGGCGTCATTGACCCAGGTCTTAGATGTGAGACCTGTGGAGCTCGCGCTGGAGAGTGTCCCGGCCACTTCGGCCACGTAGAGCTCGCCCGTCCGGTAATTCATGTGGGCTTTGCCAAGACTATCCATCGCGTTCTGGAGAGCACCTGCCGTGAGTGTGGAAGGATAAAGCTCACCGATGAAGAGATTGAGGAGTATATGAAGAAGTTTGAGGTCGTCGGCGACAGAAAGAAGGCCAAGGACAGACTCATTAAGGAGATACACAAGAAAGCCAAGGAGAGAATGGTCTGCCCCCACTGTGGAGCACCGCAGTTTCCGATTAAGTTCGAGAGGCCGACAATCTACTGGGAGCTCAGGAAGGATGAGGAAGGCAACGAGTACAAGCACAGGATGATGCCGAGCGAGGTCAGGGACAGACTTGAGAAGATACCCGATAAGGACCTACCGCTCCTCGGCTTACATCCCGAGAAGGCCCGCCCTGAATGGATGGTTCTCACAGTCCTTCCTGTTCCGCCCGTTACCATGAGGCCGTCCATCACGCTTGAGAGTGGTATAAGAGCGGAGGACGACCTTACCCACAAACTGGTTGATATCATCAGAATAAACAACAGGCTCAAGAGCAACATAGAGGCCGGTGCGCCCCAGCTTATCATAGAAGACCTCTGGGACCTTCTCCAGTACCACGTGACAACCTACATCAACAACGAAACATCTGGAATTCCTCCAGCTAAGCACAAGAGCGGAAGGCCGCTGAAGACCCTCGCCCAGCGTTTGAAGGGTAAGGAAGGTCGCTTCCGTGGAAACCTAAGCGGTAAGCGTGTCAACTTCTCAGCGAGAACGGTCATAAGCCCGGACCCGATGATAAGCATTAACGAGGTCGGCGTTCCTATAGCGGTGGCAATGGAGCTCACCGTTCCTGAAAAGGTCACGGAGTTCAACTTCGAGAAGCTCAAGCAACGCGTTCTCAACGGCCCCGATAAGTATCCTGGAGCAAACTACGTTATTGACCCCGAGGGGAGGAGAATTCGCCTAATGGAAACCAACCGCGAGCTCATAGCTGAAAAACTCGACATCGGCTGGACGGTCGAGAGGCATCTTGAAGATGGTGACATTGTCCTCTTCAACAGACAGCCATCGCTCCACAGGATGAGTATCATGGCCCACCGCGTTAGGGTAATGCCCTACAGGACGTTCAGGCTAAACCTCTCGGTGTGTCCACCCTACAACGCTGACTTCGACGGTGACGAGATGAACCTCCACGTACCACAGACGGAGGAGGCGCAGGCGGAAGCGAAGATACTCATGGAAGTCCAGAACCACATAATCTCGCCGAGGTACGGAGGCCCGCTCATAGCTGGGATTCAGGATCACATCTCCGGAGGTTATCTCCTCACGCGCGAGGGGGCGTACTTCACGAGGAGTGAAGTCGAGCAGATGCTCATGTTTGCCGGCGTTGATGTTGACGAGCTTCCAAAGCCCGACAAAGTTGAAAACGGCGTTGAGCTCTGGAGTGGAAAGGCGATATTCTCGCTCCTCCTTCCGGACGACCTGACCATATGGTACCGCAACAAGCTCTGCGATGAACCCGAGAGATGTGAGGCCCTAGAAAAGCTCATCGAGGAGAAGCTCGTTCCAAGCGAGGAGGAAGTCAGAAAGCTCGCCTACGACGGCTTCGTCTACATACAGAACGGAAAGCTCCTCAGCGGTGCAATAGACAAGAAGGCCTACGGTAGGGAGGACGGAAAGCTCCTCGACATCATAGTGAGGGAGTATGGCGTCGAGAGGGCCAGGCAGTTCCTTGACCAAGTTACCAAGCTGACAATCTGGGTCATAACCCACAAGGGCTTTACAACGGCAATAGATGACGAAGACCTGCCTCAGGAGGCCCTTGACAGGATTAAGGAGATAATCCGTGAGGCTGAAGAGAGAGTTAACAGGCTCATTGAGGCCTACAAGCGCGGTGAGCTCGAACCTCTCCCAGGTAAGACTCTTGAGGAGACCCTTGAGAGCAAGATAATGGCCGTCCTGGCGGAGGCGCGTGACAACGCCGGTAAGGTCGCCGAAAAGTACCTTGGTATGAACAACCACGCGGTGATAATGGCCAAGACCGGAGCGAGGGGTAAGATACTCAACATCACCCAGATGGCGGCAATGCTCGGTCAGCAGTCAATTAGAGGAAAACGTCTCTACCGTGGCTACCGCGGGAGAGTTCTAACCCACTTCAAGCCCGGTGATTTGGGAGCCAGAGCCAGGGGATTCGTCATAAACTCCTACAAGAGCGGTCTAACGCCACAGGAATACTTCTTCCACGCCATGGGTGGTAGGGAAGGTCTCGTCGATACGGCCGTTAGAACAGCCCAGAGTGGTTACATGCAGAGGAGATTGATAAACGCCCTTCAGGACCTCAAGGTGGACTACGACGGAACGGTTAGGGACCCGACTGGAATCATCGTCCAGTTCCGCTATGGAGAAGACGGCGTTGACCCAATGAAGAGCTGGGGTGGAAAGACCGTTGATGTGGACAGGATTATAATCAGAACCCTGTTGAAGACCCGTGCCAAGGGGTGATGCTCATGGTATCCGAGAGAACTATCAAGAACCTCGTTGAGAAGGCCGACCTTCCGGCGAGCGTTAAGGATGAGCTTTACCAGAAGCTCGTGAAGTACAACGAGAAGTACGACCTCAAGAAGGCCGAGGTTGAGGCCATAATCGAGGAGGCCGTTAAGGAGTACCAGAACGCCCTAGTCGAACCTGGAGAGGCCATAGGAACTGTCGCGGCTCAGTCAATCGGCGAGCCATCAACCCAGATGACCCTCAACACCTTCCACTACGCGGGTGTCGCTGAGATAAACGTTACCCTCGGTCTGCCAAGAATCATCGAGATTGTTGACGCCAGGAAAAATCCATCAACGCCTATTATGACCGTTTACCTCGACGAGAAGCACCGCTACGACAGGGAAAAAGCCCTTGAAGTCGCGAGGAGGATAGAAGGGACCACCCTTGAGAATCTAGCGAGGGAGGAAACCATAGACATCCTCAACTTTGAGTTTATAGTCGAGATTGACCCGGAGAGACTTGAGAAGGCCGGTCTCGACATGGAAAGGGTCAAGAGAAAGCTTGAGGGCTCCTTTAAGAGTGCTGAGTTTGAGGTTGATGGATATACCCTCATAGTGAGGCCAAAGAAGGTAACGAAGCTTTCAGACCTGAGAAAGCTCGCCGAAAAGGTTAAAAAGCACCGTCTTAAGGGTCTTTCTGGCGTTGGAAAGACCATCATAAGGAAGGAGGGCGACGAGTACGTAATCTACACCGAAGGCTCTAACTTCAAGCAGGTTCTCAAGGTTCCGGGCGTTGACCCCACGAGAACCAGAACCAACAACATCCACGAGATTGCCGAGGTGCTCGGAATTGAAGCAGCGAGAAACGCCATCATCGAGGAAATCGTCAACACGATGCGCGAGCAGGGTCTTGAGGTTGACGTCAGGCACATCATGCTCGTCGCCGATATGATGACCCTCGACGGCGTAATCCTGCCGATAGGCAGGCACGGTGTCGTCGGGGAGAAAGCGAGTGTGCTCGCTAGAGCGGCCTTCGAGATTACGACCCAGCACCTATTTGAGGCCGCCGAGAGGGGAGAGGTTGACCCGCTCAACGGTGTCGTTGAGAACGTCCTCATCGGCCAGCCGGTTCCAGTTGGGACCGGAATCGTCAAGCTGGCAATGAATCTCCCCCTGAGACCGAAAAGGGAGTAGGGAGGTGTAGTTAATGGTTGATTTCGCCTTTGAGCTTAGGAAGGCCCAGGACACGGGTAAGATAGTTATGGGAGCCAAGAAGAGCATACACTACGCAAAGGTCGGCGGTGCCAAGATGATTATAGTGGCCAAGAACGCGAGGCCTGACATAAAGGAGGACATATACTACTACGCCAAGCTCAGCGGAATACCGGTTTACGAGTTTGAGGGAACGAGCGTCGAACTTGGAACGCTCCTTGGAAGACCCCATACTGTTTCGGCGCTTGCGATAATTGACCCGGGCGAGAGCAAGATACTCGCCCTTGCCGGGGGTAAGGAGTGATGCCGCTCAAGCTCAACACGGACCAGATAAAGTACATAGCCCTCTTTGAGAGCATGACCGGAGCGACCGTCCTCGACTGCCTCATAGACACCAACAGGAACAGGCTCATCTATGTCATCAAGAAGGGCGAGATGGGTCTTGCCCTTGGAAAGAAAGGCGCAAACGTCAAGCGTGTCCAGGGGATGCTCGGCAAGGAAATTGAGCTCATCGAGCACTCCGAGAATCCGGAGGAGTTCCTGAGGAATATTTATAAGAGCCTCGGGGTTAAGGTTAAAAAGGTTCATATCACCGAGAAGAAGGACGGTAAGAAGGTCGCCCTCCTCGATATCGGCCCGCGCGACAAGCCTCGCGCCATTGGAAGGGGCGGCCAGAACATAAACCTCGTGAAAGAGTTGATGGAGAGACACCACGGCATTCACGACGTGATTATAATTTGAGGTGATGTTCATGCCCGGAAAGAAGGCTCCATATGGTGAATTCGCTGGTAGAAAGCTCAAGCTCAAGAGGAAGAAGTTCCGCTGGAGCGACATAAGGTACAAGAGAAGGGTCCTCAGGCTTAAAGAGAAGAGCGACCCACTCGAGGGAGCTCCTCAAGCTAGGGGAATTGTCCTTGAGAAGATAGCGGTCGAGGCCAAGCAACCGAACTCCGGAATGCGTAAGGCAGTTCGTGTCCAGCTCATAAAGAACGGTAAGGTCGTCACGGCTTTCACCCCCGGTGACGGTGCCATAAACCACATTGACGAGCACGACGAGGTCATCATCGAGGGAATTGGCGGTCCTAAGGGCGGTTCTATGGGTGACATTCCTGGAATCCGCTACAAGGTCGTCAAGGTGAACCGCGTTAGCCTCAAGGAGCTCGTCAAGGGAAGAAAGGAGAAGCCGAGGAGGTGAATGACATGACCAAGCCACTCAGCGAGCGCTTCTTCATCCCGAAGGAGCTTAAGGTCATGGGAAGGTGGAGCGTTGAAGATGTTACGGTCAACGACCCATCTCTGAGGCCCTACATAAACCTCGACGCTCGCATACTCCCCCACAGCCACGGCAGGCACGCCAAGAAGCCCTTCGGCAAGGCCAACGTTCACATCGTTGAAAGGCTCATAAACAAGGTCATGAGGAGCGGTGCCAGCCACTACAAGGCCGGCGGTCACTTCATGAGGAGGGAGCACCGCTCGATAATGAGCAAGAAGATGAAGGCCTACGAAGTTGTTAAGGAGGCCTTCATGATTATCGAGAGAAGAACCAAGCAGAACCCGATTCAGGTCCTCATAAGGGCAATCGAGAACTCCGCTCCGAGGGAGGACACCACCACGATAGCCTTCGGTGGAATCCGCTACCACATGGCCGTTGACGTTTCTCCCCTCAGGAGGCTTGACGTCGCCCTCAAGAACATAGCCCTTGGCGCTAGCATAAAGTGCTACCGCAACAAGACCACCTACGCTCAGGCCCTTGCCGAGGAAATTATAGCTGCTGCCAACAAGGACCCGAAGAGCTTCGCCTATAGCAAAAAGGAAGAAATCGAGAGGATTGCCCAGTCCTCACGCTGAGGGCTGGAGGGTTTCTTATTCATTTCTCCCGCTTCTGCTTTTCTAACCTGATGCCTCAAACGTTTTTATGCTCGTTAGCTAAGACAATTTTGGTGTTGGTAGAATTCGCGAGAAGTTTGGCATCAAAGAGGGTGACGAGCTTGGTTTGAGAAATCCGTCAGAGAGATACTCCACGAAATCAGAAAAGAAGAGGAGCTGGAGTCCAAAAGGATGAGGATCGTCTTGATAGCTATGCGGTTTTAGCTTACATAAACGACGAAGCGGCCGCGGGGAGGGTTAAGGAGTATCTCAACCTCGGGAGAAGTGGGAAGGCCGAACTTTATATGAACGTGGTGAACCTTGGTTAGGTCTACTCCATCATCTCGAGAAGGAGAGGAACGGATATAGCAAATCTCGAGGTTGCTCTTATCAGGGGAACCGATTAAACTTGTGGTTGCAGATGAGAGGCTTGCCCTCATAGCCTGAAGGATAAAAGCTTTCCACAGGCTCAGCTACGCCAATGCCTTCACCGCCGCAACGACAATAGATTTGAACGCCACTCTCCTAACCGGGGATGATGAGTTTAAAAGCGTTGAGAACGGGGTGAAAATAGAGTGGCTTGAGTTCTCCTTGTGTTCTCATCGTTTTCTGGTCTTCTAAGCCAAAAGGGAAAATGCCAGGTCTACTCCCACTTACCGTGCTGTTGTAGGCGTGTGCAACTCCCCTCCCAGTATTATACCTTCGGGAGGAGGGAAAATAGCGTGAACCATGCAAACCTCCTGACTCGCCGGCTTTAGAGGGTACCTGTAAGTTTTCTTTAAATTTTCTCGCCCGTTATCGATGGTTTTACTTCACTTTCCTGTCGATTTTCTCGAAGGGGTTGTATATCCTCAGTCCCTTCACTTTCTCAAAGTCTTTGACGTTCCTCGTAACCAGCGTTAGGTTGTGTAGAAGTGCCGTAGCCGCTATAACCGCGTCGGGGAGCTTTATGCTGACCTTCCTCCGAAGCTCGATGGCGATGTCTGCTATCTCATCGGTGAGAGGTATGACGTGCGCGAAGCTTATGAACTCCTTTGACTTCTCAAAGCCCTTTGGGGTATGCCCTCTCCAGCCGAGAAACTCTATCTTCGTGATTATGGAGACGTTGAAGCTTTTCCTTAGGATTTCCTCCACTCTGGGAAGCTCCTCCTCTGGAATTGCGTCTGCGAGGTAATAGATGAGAATGTTTGTGTCAATCAGAAATCCCTCTCCCATTCTTCCCTCAGCTCCCTGAGGCTTTTCTCAAGGTCTTTCTTATCCCTGTAAATGCCCCTATACTTTGAGGGCTCGAAGAACTCAGCTTTTATCCTCTCCCAGAGTTCTGGAGGAATTATGACACCCTTAACCTTCCCGTGCTCGTCGTAGATGTACTCAATTCCTTCCATGCTCACACCAGGGGTGGTTTCGTCCTCCACGTATTTAACCCCTTCGCCTCCAGATATTATACCCTTCGGGAGGAGGGAAATGGAGCTTCGGGACTATCTGATGCCGGGGGAGTATATCCTTGGTATCATCAGAAACGTTGATGTTAATTATGGCGATTTCAAAAACTTTGCCATAACTAACCGAAGATTTATTCTGTTTAACACCAAGAAAAAGAGAAGCTTATTCAAAAGTCAAGAAGACATTTCCAAAATGTCATCTGTTGCATTTGGAGACGCATGTGGAATGGGGATAAAAAGGAAAAGAAAAAACTTTCTTACAAAGGAAATACAAATCGAGATATGTGGAAGACTTACTTTCTATAAAACAAGCGAGAGAATGTCCTGTGATGATAAGAGGGGATTCAATCCAATCACTCTTCGAAGAGCACTTCCACTTGGACCTCCTCTGGAAGAGGTAAGTAGAATGATATTCAGTGCCTTCGATTCAGTTGGAAAGAACATACTTGAAATATCAAAAGATACAGAAACAGGAGACGAACTAATAGACTTTTACGTATTTAACCCAGAATGTGTTAGTGAAATTAATTTGTGAGTAGACCCCCACCCTCTTAATTTTTACTTAATTTAAACTAAACTCCTCCCCACCATGTTGCTTGGCTTCTCAACGCCGAAGAAATCAAGTATCGTCGGCGCTATATCCATCAGGCTTGCCCCTTCGAGATTTACCCTCTCAAAGCCCCATAGAATGAGTGGAACTTTAACGACGGGCTCGTTCATTGACCCGTGCATACCCTTCACCCAGTGGCTCACACCCTTTATCCCCTTGCACATCCTGTGGGAGCAGAACCAGTAGCCGGGCTTGGCAGAAACTATTAGTTCGCCACTGTTTGGTGTATCAAGGTGGGGAAGCTCATCGCGGAAGAAGACCTCTCTGACACCAGGCGCTCTCCTCAGAACCTCAAAGGCTTCCTCGGCCTCGTTGGGGTTCCTCAAATAGACGTGAACTCCTCCGCCGGAGGAAACGCGGAGCGTCTCAATTCCGTTCTTCCTGAGGTATGTCTTCAGGTTCACCCACGTGTGGACTCCCTCCTGCCCGTGATCGGCAAAGATTATGAAGGTGTACTCGTCTTTAAGCCTCTCCCACAGGGTTCTGACGGCTGTATCAACGGTTTCCACGGCCTTAAGGGCACCTTCGCTTCCCGGTCCGTGGTCATGGCTCATGCCATCTATTGAGGCGAAGTGGACGAGGAGCAGGTCAGGTTTACATTCTTCGTAGAGGTAAATGGCCGAATTGAGAACCCAAACGTCCTTCCTCCAGTCCCTTCCGTGTTGTCTGTACATCTTGTCGCTCGCGAAGAACGGTGGGAAAATCCTCACGTCGGTACCGCTGAATGGTGGCATTGTGTAACCGCTGACCGAGCCCATCCTGATGCCTTTCTGGCGGAGTATATCCACAACCGTTGGAGCCTTTATGACCTTGTGCGGATTGAATGCAATCTCGTAATCGTAGAAGTTAATCTTTCTGTCACTTAGCCTGTCGTAGTAGCCGTTCTCAACGACGCCATGGTCCCTAGGCCAAACTCCCGTCATCACGCTCGTGTGAACCAAGTCGGTGAGCGTTGGGAAGATGGAATCAACAACCGCGAAGTCACCGCCTTCAGCTAACTCGCTCAGGAAGGGCATGTGCTTGAGGTTGTAAACCCCGTTCCCGTCGAGGCTTATGAGGGCGAGCTTCTTTCTCATTTCCATCACCGGTGTCAGCCTGACGTGCACTCATCACTCCTCAGTGGGATGGAGTGGTCGTCATCCACCTCGATTTTCTCCGTTTAACCGGTATATATTCTTTCCGAGCCACTCATCCAGCGTTTTCTGTCTCGCGAGACTTCCCAGTGTGTAGCTCCTTCTTAGATACTCATCGAATGGATGTTCAAGGCGTCTCCCAACGGCTTCAAGTGCCTCCCTGAGGGTCTCAAAGCGGCCTATCGGATTACTCAGCGCCTTCTTGACGCCAAGCCTTATCTGCCACACACCCACCGGGGCGTAGTATTCCGGCGTAACCTCCCTGAACACAACGACTCTTGCCTGTCTTTTTCTCCTACGCAAAGCTTCGAGAACGCTTAAACGCGCCGCGTGATAGGCACCGGCCGTTTCTTTCACGTACTCTTTCCTTCCGCGGAAATCCTCGTAGTCGTGGATAACGCTCGGCCTCTCGCTCCCGAAAAGGGAACCCTTAAGCCAGACCTCCAAAAGCTCGAAGGCGTAGGTTTCGGGCATCAAGAGAACGGCATAGCGGTTTCCAAGAAATCGGTAGAAGTAAACCTCGTAGTGGTTGATTGGTGGATAGTGTAGGATTTCTTTCCTCAGGTTCTTTCCTATTGTGTCCTGCACCGCTGTGATGCTCCACCTTGTTGGGACGAGCTTTTTCTCGACGCCTAAAAGGCCTGCAGAGAGAAGTCTGATGATGTAGTATTCATCAAAACCCCAGTTGTAGAGCCTCATTATCGCTTC
>NZ_WAKV01000036.1 GCF_015523185.1 Thermococcus sp. | reverse complement strand
CTCGATTAGGGCAACGTTTTCATTAGTCGAAACCGCAAGCGGGCCCATTACCTCCTCGGGGGCGACGGTTACATTCCCATCCTCGACGGTAGCAACCAGCCGTATCCTCCTGCCCTTCGCAAGGGCCCTCTTAACCTCGTCAACGGTTACCTCCACGATTCCCTTAACATTGATTTTGTCGAAGGTTATCGGTTTGAACGCCACGCAGTGGAGGATTGTCGCCTTATAGCCGGCATCTATCCCCATAACGTCCCCCTTCGGGTCCCGCTCCGCTATTCCCAGCTCTTGAGCCTGTTTTAACGCCCTCCCGAAGTCAATCCCCTGCTCCATTCTCGTCAGTATAAAGGTCGTAGTCGCGTTCAGCACGGCCCTGATTCGTTTCACAGAATCGGCAAGGAGGTTCTCGCGAAGGATTCCAATGATTGGGGTTCCGGCCATGACGGTCGCCTCAAAGAGGTATGGACGACCTCTCTTTTCGGATTCACCCAAAAGCTCAGAATAATGGAAGGCCAGCGGTGGCTTGTTGCTTGTAACGACGGCTTTACCCCCCTTGAGGGCTTCCAAATGCCACACGTGAGCGTTCCCGTCGTTGGTAACGTCAATCACAACGTCAGCGTCTATCTCCCGTACAGCATCAAGGGGAGGAAAGTTATAGACCTCGTAGTCGTTCGTCCACGCGGAGAGCCTTCCAAAGTTCTCCTTGACGAGCAGGGCCTCCCTCAGGTCAATCCCCTCAGGAAGCCAGACCGTCCCGCTGGTATCGGAAACGCTGGCGACCCTGAAGGACAGGCCATGTTTCTCCCTGAAAAAGTGCTCCTTTTCTAGGAGAACCCTCGCAACGGCCCTTCCAACGTTTCCAAAGCCGAAGAGCTGAACCCTAACCTCCATTCAACCCACCGGAATAGAAAAGGAAGAGGGGCTTAAATCACTTGTTGAGGATAACCTTGATTATGTCCATATCGCGGACTATTCCAACGAGCTCACCCTCGCCCTTGATAACCGGCAGTTGCTCTATCTCGTACTTCACCATCTTTTGAGCCACTTCATAAACGCTCATGTGGGGAGTTGCAACGACAACGTTAGGGTTCATTATTTCCTCAACCGGCTTCTTCGGTAACTGGAGCTCGGCCTTCTCGAAGAGCAGCGTGGGGTTGCTCTCAAGAATCCAGTCCTCCTCGCTCGAAGCGGACAGTGCACTCTGCTTCATTACCCTCACTATCTCGCTGTCCTTTAAAAGGTCAGTCTCGTCAACCATTCCGATGAGGTTTCCATCGTCATCTATAACAGGAATTGCCATGGCGTTGCACAGGAGAAGGGCCTTTAGGGCGGCCTTTAATGGGGTTCCCCTCCAGACGACGCTAACATTCCTCTGGTAGTAAGGCTCAATTGTAACGTCCTTTAGCTTTTCGTTCTTAGAAAGATACCTCCTAACAATGTCTCCAACCGTCAGAATTCCAATAGGCCTGCCCTCGTCATCAACTACCACGACGCGCCTGTAGTCGCTTTCAAGCATTCTCCTGACTGCCTTCTTGAGGTCGTCGTTGGCTCCCACCGTTGGAACGTCCCTCTTGACTAGCATCGCCAGCTGGTCCTCGTCGGGGTTTATAAGGACGTTTTTGATGCTTATTATCCCGACGAGCTTCCCTTCCTTGTTGACAACGGGAAAGGAACGGACGTTGTGCTTTTTGAAGAGCTCAAGAGCGTAATCCCTGGTTGCGGGCAACTGTATTACCACTGGGTCCTTTGTCATCAGGGTCTTTACCCTCATGTTCTACCACCGCTTAACCTAAAGCGCTGTTCCCCTATTTAAGGTTTTAGAAAAGGAAACGGAAAAAACGTCAGCCGAGTAGGGCCAGGAAAACACCAGCTACCACAGCCGTTCCTATAACGCCGGCAACGTTCGGACCCATAGCGTGCATCAGTATGAAGTTGCCCGGGTCCTCCTCACTTGCCAGGCGCTGAACGACTCTGGCTGACATTGGAACAGCTGAAACGCCGGCGGCACCTATCATAGGGTTTATCTTCCCGCCCGAGAGCTTGCTCATTAGCTTTCCAAAGAGCACTCCTCCAGCTGTGGCGCTGGCGAAGGCAACAACTCCAAGTCCCAGTATTTCTAGGGTCTGTGGAGTCAAGAAGCTTTCAGCGCGCATCGTAGACCCCACGCCAAGGCCCAGGAATATCGTAACTATGTTCATGAGTTCCTCTTGGGCGGCCTTGGTGAGCCTGGGAACGACTCCACTTTCCCTGAAGAGGTTGCCTATCATGAGCATGCCTATAAGGGGAGCTGAGCTCGGAACGAGGAGGCCAATGACTATCATGGTGACTATTGGGAAAAGGATTTTCTCGCGCTTTGAGACCGGCCTGAGCTGTTCCATCCTTATCCTTCTCTCCTCGGGGCTTGTTAGGGCCTTTATGATAGGTGGCTGAATTAAGGGAACGAGGCTCATATAGGAGTAAGCGGCGACCGCTGTGGCCCCAAGTATCTCCGGAGCGAGCTTGGTGGTCAGATATATCGTCGTTGGCCCGTCGGCACCGCCGATTATTCCTATTGAGGCCGCCTGATGAAGGTTAAAGCCCAAGGCTAAAGCCGTCAGCATCGCCACGAAGACACCTATCTGAGCTGCAGCGCCGAGGAGCGCCGTCTTCGGGTCCGCTATTAGCGGTCCGAAGTCCGTCATTGCACCGAGGCCAAAGAATATCAGAAGAGGCACTATCTCAGTCTTAATGAGGTAGTGGTAGATTATGTCGAGCAGTCCCGGGTGGGAGCAGATCCCGCCCACCGTTGGACAGTTCGCTATGCCATTGAGGGGAAGGTTTACGAGAACCGCGGTAATACCTATAGGCAGGAGCAGGAGGGGCTCCATCTCATACCTTATGGCAAGGTAGACGAGCGTTAGACCCACTGCAATCATGATTAGGTTCCCTACCGTGAGGTGGAGCAGGCCCATGGTGTTGAGGAAGTCCACGAAGCTGGCCATTTTCCATCACCCGAGTTCAATTAGTGGGTCGCCTGTGTTTACGGTGTCGCCTTCTTTGATGTAGATTTTTTTCACGACTCCATCTTTTGGAGCTGGAATTTCGTTCTCCATTTTCATGGCCTCAAGGATAACGAGTCCCTGGCCGGTTTTAACTTCTTGACCCTCACTCACAAGAACCCTGAGAATCTTGCCCGGCATTGGGGCGGTAACGGTGTTCGGCGAAGCCTGAACAGGAGAACTAACTGAAGCAAGTGCCGGAGCAGGAGCACTAACCGGAGCTGGTGCTGGCACAGATGTTGAAGCAGAAGTTAGAGCTGGAGAAGATGCGCTGACACCCGTTTCCGGAACGCTTGGAAGTGCTATCCCAAGTCCCTCGGCTTTGACTTCATAACTCTTGCCCTCGAAGCTGACCTTGAACTTGTTCCCGGGCAGTTCCTCCACCTCAACATCGTACTCCCTTCCATCAACGATGACCTTAACCTTCATCTTCACCACTTCCTAATCTCGTAGTTGAAGTTCTCAACCTCATCCATACCGCTCTGAAGGCCGTAAAGGCGCCACGCATCAGAAACCTTTCTCCTAAAAGGTAATGGACGAACAACCTCAGCCTTCTTGGCGAGGTAGGCGAGGATAGATGCCGTTATTATCGCCAAATCCCTCGGTGGGATTTCCTCGGTTTCCGTTTCCGGAGGTTTGACTCCTTCAACTTCCCCCGTCCTTTCGGGCTCCTTTCGCTTTCCTGTCATACCGCGCTCGAAGGCGCCGATTGCGTACATCACTATAGCCAGTATCGTGAGTATCGCGAAGACTACCGTAATTCCTATGACCGTTATCCATCCACCCTCTACTATCTGGTTCATGCTTCCACCTCACAGGGGTATGTTGCCGTGTTTCTTAGGTGGCAACTTAACGCGCTTGCTCCCAAGGGCCTCAAGCGCCATGATGACCTTGCCCCTCGTCTCGGCCGGGTCTATGACATCATCAATGTACCCTCTAGCGGCCGCAACGTAGGGGTTGGCAAACTTCTCGCGGTACTCTGCTATCTTTTGCTGTCTAACCTCCTCTGGATTCTCCGCTTGAGCGATTTCCTTCCTGAAAATGATGTTCGCCGCTCCCTCCGGACCCATGACCGCTATTTCTGCTGTAGGCCATGCGAAGACGAAGTCGGCTCCAAGGTGCTTGCTCCCCATAGCGAGATAGGCCCCTCCATAGGCCTTCCTCAGGATTACAGTGACCATTGGAACGGTCGCCTCGGAGTACGCGTAGAGAACCTTGGCGCCGTGCCTTATGATGCCCCTGCTCTCCTGGTCAACGCCCGGCAAATAACCAGGAACGTCAACGAGCGTAACTATCGGAATGTTGAAGGCGTCACAGGTTCTCACAAAGCGCGCAATTTTATCGCTCGAATCTATGTCGAGAACGCCCGCGAAGTACTTGGGGTTGTTGGCAACTATTCCAACGGTCTGCCCGTTCATCCTTCCAAAGCCAACCACAGCGTTGGGAGCGAAATAGGGCAGAATCTCAAGGAAATCCGGGTTGCCGTTTTCATCTCTGTCAACTATCTCATAGATAACATCCCTGACGTCGTAGGGCTTGTTCGGGTCATCGGGGACAATCTCGTAGAGCCTCTCACTCTTCCTGAAGGGCAAATCATTGGTCTTAACGCGCGGGGGCTTCTCCATATTGTTCGATGGCAAATAGCTTATGAGCCTCCTGATTAGGGCAAGAACCTCCTCGTCGCTCTTCCCTATCAGGTGAGCCTGCCCGGCCTTCTGGGCGTGAACCATCGCCCCACCGAGCTGAACGGGGGTAACTTCAACGCCGGTGACTGCTTTGACTACCTGCGGACCGGTGATGAACATGAAGCTCGCCGGGTTGTCAACCATGAGGATGAAGTCTCCTATAGCAGGGCTGTAAACGGCTCCACCGGCGCAGGGACCCATTATAGCTGTTATCTGGGGCACAACACCGCTGAGGAGGGTGTTCATCTTGAAAATCTCGCCGTAGCCCTTGAGGGCATCAACCCCCTCCTGAATCCTGGCCCCACCAGAGTCGTTGAGGCCTATGACCGGCGCTCCTGCCTCAAGGGCAAGCTCCATGACGCGCTTTATCTTCGCCGCGTGCATCTCGCCAAGGGAACCTCCCATCACCGTGAAGTCCTGGGCGTAAACGAAGACGAGCCTGCCGTCAATCGTCCCGTAGCCGGTTATGACGCCGTCAGCTGGAAGTTCCTTCTTGTCGAGGCCGAATTCAGTGCCCCTGTGCTTGACAAACATACCGATTTCCACAAAACTTCCGGGGTCGAGGAGCTTCTCAATCCTTTCGCGGGCGGTGAGCTTGCCCTTGGCGTGCTGTTTTTCGACGGCCTTTTCACCGCCCATGGCAAGAATCTTCTCCCTCTTCTCATAAAGCTCGTTGAGCTTTTCCTCCATGCCCATAAGAGTAACCCCCTTGATTTCTTGGGGGTTGTAGTTTGTAAAGTTTAAAAGGGTTTTTGAGAAGAAAAATTTCATCCAAAAATGGATAATTTGTCCATAGAAGTGCAAAAAAGAAGGAAGACCTCAAAGGTGCTGTATCGGTGTTTCGGCACCACAGGCCTCACATTTGAGGAAGTGGAAGCGTCCGCGCTTGATAATTTTCGTGTCCGGACTTCCACAGACCGGACAGATGACGTACTCCTTGAGGTATTTCTTCATCTTGTTGGCTATCAGGTAGGGAGTAAAGCGTCCCTGGAGGATTACGCGCCTGCCCTCTAGGGTTCCGGCAGTTGCCACCTCGCGGAGGATGAACTTCAGGAGGTGGTTCGGGTCGCGGTTCATGGCCTCTGCTATGTCCACGAAGTTCTCGATAATCGTCTTGTTGCCCGCTATTGTAACAACCGCCGGAGGAACCTCGAAACGGGACCTGTGGGACTTAACGTTCTCGGGCAACTCCTCGTAAGCCTTATCAAGGAGCTTCTCAAAGTCGTAAAAGTCAATGCTCTCGCTCATGTTCTCACCCCCTCATAGGTTTTCCCTTCGCTTTATAACCTTTGTTAGAGCACCCTGTAGAAGCCGGCCCTCGGTTCGTAGATTCTGCCATCGGCCTTGAGCTCCTCGATTAGCTTCTCTACCTCACGCTTGCTTCCGACCCCAGCCTGTTTGGCCGCTTCGATTACCTTCTCGGCCGGGGCACCGTAGTCGCCTTCGCTCTCAAGGTTCTTGATGATATCGACCAGCTTCTCTATCTTGTTGAGCTTTTTCGAGCTCTTGCCAACCTCAAGGATTGAGACGTCTATGTTGCCCTCCTCATCAACCGCTATAGTTCTCATCATGGCCTCTATGAGCTCTATAGCGGCCCTCGCATCTTCCCTCGTTACCGTCTCGCTCAGGCGCATCCTCGCGTGGGCCTCGCTCAGCCTAATCAGGGCCTCCAGCTGTCTCGCCGTTATTGGTATCGGCTGAACCCCCTCGTCGTCACTCCTCTTAAGGCCCTTTCTCATCTTTACATAGTAGCGTTTGATTTCTTCCATAGCTTCCCTGCTCAAAACCGGGTGAACGTTCTTCCTAGCGTAGGCTATGTACTTCTTTAGCAGGTCGTAGGGTATCTTAGGTGTTACCACCTCGGCCTCTCCTCTCCTCACCCTGAGGATGTGCTCGGCTATGCTCGCGTCTATCTTTTCATCCGGCTCGTCGAGGAGAAGAAAGATAAGGTCGAAACGGCTCAGCAGTGTCGGTGGAAGGTCGAGCTGTTCTGGAAGGGACTTATGCCTGTTGAAGCGACCGAACTTCGGGTTGGCGGCGGCTATGACTGTGGTCCTCGCGTTGAGAGTAGCTGTGATGCCTGCCTTGGAGATGCTTACGCTTTGTTGCTCCAGTGCCTCATGAATGGCACTTCTGTCACGGTCACTCATCTTATCAAATTCATCAATTAACGCTATCCCACCATCTGCTAACACAAGGACACCAGCTTCCAGAACCCAAGAGCCGGTGAACTCGTCCCTTACCGCTGCCGCAGTAAGCCCGGCGGCACTTGAGCTCTTACCGCTCGTATAGATTGCCCTCGGCGCCAGATTAGCTACGTAGCGAAGAATCTGACTGTTGTGGACGAAAATATCGCTGGCGATGAAGTTGTGGTGCTCTGGAACCTGAAGGTCATAGACCCACGGGTGTTCTGGCTTGTATTCTTCGATCTCTTCAACCATATCCCAGAAGATGTCCGAGTTCGCAAGAAGGCTGAGGATTTTAACTTCTTCCGAGTCGGGTAGATGCTCCTTGAGGGTTTCAACAATGACCCCAAGTTTCTCCCTGCTGGGCAGTCTATCGCCCCTCTCGTAGTGGAGGTATGTCGAGCGGTTTATGCCCATCTCCCTTTGGGTCAACCTGGCCTTAGTTCTCAGCTCTCTGAGAAGGCCTCCAACTCCTGGGACAACGTCCACGTTGGTGTTATTGGTAATGCCCTCTGTGACGTCCTCAAGGATGCGCTGTTTTTTCTTAATCCCAAAGCCAATCTCATCTTTGAACTTCACTGTGTCTTCCCCGGTTATGAAAAGCCGGTAGTAAGTCTTCTTACCTTTCATCCTCCCATTGGTGGCCTTAGCCTTAGTCTCGTGCAACTGGGATTTTATGCCGAGCCTGAGGAGCAGGTGCTGGACTCCTCTCAGCATCTCTTTTGACGCCGAAACAACTGTTACCTTTGGTCTCTTCCTGTCAACGGTTCCTTCAGCATCGAAGTATCCCCTGAGGAATGCTTTGATATCCTCTATTCTTGCCCTGAAAAGCTGTGGTGGAACTGTCTTCTCAGCCGAGGGTTTTGCAAGCCTGAGCCATTCTAAGAGGTGATAGAGTTCGATACTGGGAGCGTAGACTTCCCGGGAACTCTTCCCTCTGTGGGCTTCCCTTACCTTGGGGGTGAGGCCAATACCTTTGAGGTAGCTGTAAACTTTGTCTATGAGTTCCGGATCGTTGTTTGTGAAGTAGAGAGTGGCGCTTCCGCCCCTGTTCTGAGCATAGCCTTCACCTGCTATCAGCCCCATGACGTACCAGAATTCCTCGTCAGCAAACTCCGGGAGAACAAGCCTACTCTTTGCAGTTTTCGGTTTTTTGATAGGCGCGTCGCTTAGTCTTACTGCTTTTCCCTCTGTGGGTATAATCCTCGGAACTGCTATAAAGTCCCCTCTTCTAAGCTCCCTCGCTTTCCTCGTCTTAAACTGTCCGTCCTCAAAAATGAAGAATGGATGTGTTGGCGTTACCTTAATCTCCCTGCCACTGGCGGTCTTTATCCTGAACATTCTCTCTGGGGCAGTTCTCTTCCAGGCTATGTTAGCTTTAACTTTCCTAACCTTCAGGGTCTTCGCGTCGAGAGCGTAAAGTTCAAGGTCGAGAGGAGCGTAGAGGCCATCGTCAACTTTCCCAAGCGTTCCTTCTTTTTCGGCCCTTTTAACGGCTTCTTCCATAATTTCTCCAATCTTCTTCAGACTTCCATCGGCCAAAACAACCTCTGTATCGTAGTCAACGCACTTAGCAACACCAGGATCACCCACGAGGAGAACGTGACTCTCACCGCGAAGTTTCGTCCCATCGGGCAAAGTTCTCTGCACACCTCCGAAGAGAGCTAAAGCTATACCCTTCTTCACTATCCTATGCCCCCAGATTGCTGGGGCTATTGAATCAACTATCGCATCAACGATATCCTTCCTCTTGGCCAGTTCTCTTATCTTCTGCTCGTCCTCGGGGGAAATCTCGAGTTCCTCAATTTCCTTGCTGAGTTGCTCAATGTGGTTAACCTCTAGGACCTTCTTGAAAATTGGCATCTTTTCCCTTTTCTCAAGAATAACGCGCAGGATTCCAGTTACTAGAACGCGGTCGCCGGGCAGGGCTGTATCGACGAGGTCATCTAAGAGGATTGCATCGACGAAGCGGGGCATCTGGCCACCCTTCAAACTTTCCGGCCTGTCCTGTAACCTGAAGCTCTGGAAGTTTATGAAACGGCTCTTCTCGACATCGAGCTCTATGTTTCTTGAGCCACAGGCGTCGCATTTCGCCGGCTTGACCAGATTTTCATAGGGCCTCTGAAGTCTCGTCATCTCGTTGCCACAGTCCTTGCACACGAAGACGGCCTTTTCAACGAAGGGCTTCACTTCACTCACGCGCGTGATTATCCCCTCAACCTGAATGAGCCTGTTTATGTGCTCGCTCCCAAGTTCCTTGACGAGTAGTGTGTTGGGAAGGTTGTAAAAGCGCGCGTGAACCTTAAAATCCCTCTCAACGAGCAAAGGAGGCTCGCGTAGGATAATCTGGATTGCATCCTCACAGCTCGCTATCGCCTCTTCAGGGTTG
The DNA here is from genome assembly GCF_015523185.1 of Thermococcus sp. NCBI lineage: Archaea > Methanobacteriati > Methanobacteriota > Thermococci > Thermococcales > Thermococcaceae > Thermococcus > Thermococcus sp. The sequence continues at coordinate 14,126 of NZ_WAKV01000036.1, read as the reverse complement.
TTGAGCAGTCCCTCAGCCAGTTCGGGGTCAAAAGAGTTGAGGTGAGCCCAGTCTATCGCGAGGGAGCGCTTGGGGGTTACGGTGAGCAAATCCTTGAGGCGGTTGATGTAGACCTCGTTGCCCTCGTCATCAACGTACTCGCTGAGGAACTTTGCAAAGCGAGAAATCATCTCCTCCCTGTCCATCATCCATCACCGAGCCACTCGTTCCTTATCTTGGACATCTGGAGATAGAGCCTCCTCTCCTCTGGAGAAAGCCTTGAGAGAAGCTCCAGACTGTTCGGCCTGAGCATCACCGCCTTGAGAATCTTGTTGAAGCGTATCATCTTCAAATCGCGAAGCTTCTTCTTGAGGTTGGCCAGCTTCGTGAGCTTGACGTTTATTGTCTCGACGCTCTCGCCCGGGTTCAGGCGGACGTAGTTCTCAAGGTAATACATGTAGAACTCGGCCCTCTCGTAGAGCCCCTCAGGAATCACCGTAAGGGGCTCGCTCTCCCTCTCGTTCGCTATGGCCTTGTCTATCTCGCCTATCACCTTGTCGGTCTCGTCAACAACCTCAACGATTCCGGCCTCCCAGAGTTCTCTCGCCTTCCAGTCCTCGATTAGGACGATATCGCCCTGATTCCAGTCTGAAAAGGGTCTGAGAACCTTGACCGCTATGAGGGCTCTGCCCGTGAACATGCCACCACCTTCAACGGCCTTAGGTTTTGGTCTAATAAACCTTGTCGGAACAGCTTAGGACGGTGTTGGACTCGGTTATACCAGTTGGATTTCCACTCGAATGCATTCATGAACACAAATGAGGGGAAGAACGCTTTAGTCCTCGATAACCCTATAAACTTCAAAGGAGAGTTCCGGCTTAGGTGAGCTGTAATGCTGATTGGGATAATGAGCGACACCCACGACAATCTCCCCGCCATAAGGAAGGCCGTAGAGTTCTTTAACGAGAGGAACGTTGACCTGGTAATCCACGCCGGCGACTACGTCGCCCCCTTCGTCGCCCGGGAACTTAAGAGGCTCAAAGCCCCCCTCAAGGGAGTCTTCGGAAACAACGACGGTGAAAGGAAGGGCCTCTACGAGGCAATGGGGGTATGCGATGAGCTAATCGAGGTTAATGCCGATGGTATGAAGATAGCGGTAACGCACGGGACGAACGAAGTACTGGTTAAGGCACTTGCCTACAGCAAGCTCTACGACGTTGTTATAGTCGGCCACACCCACCACTACGAAATCAGGGAAGTCGGGAGAACGATACTGGTCAATCCCGGGGAGGTGTGCGGTTACCTAACTGGAGTAAAGAGCGTTGCCCTCTTGGATACCAGAAAGAGGGTCGTCGAGATTTTCAACATCGAAACCGGAGAATTGTTGGGAGCCATGAGCCTATGAGGTGAGCCGATGGACATTTTAACACCCGAAGAGAGGCGCGACGCGGTCGTTTTCATAGGGGTTGACAGGGCTGGAAACGTGGAGTTCGTCAAGGTCTACGCAATCGACGAGAAGACCGCCAAAGAGACCTTAGAGGAGTTTTTTAACGCAAAGGGCCTCTTCCCAGCGGATTACAGGCTCGTGAGCAGGGGAGTTGAAGACGTCTCTGGGAAGAAGGCGATAACAACGCGAAGCGAGGAGGAGCTGAGCTCTTCCCTCGCAAGGCTCGGCCTGAGGTTGCTCTCCAACGGTGTGCTAACACTGGAGGAGACAAACGAGGTCTACCAGATAACCCTCGTGAGCGACATCCTTTATCGAAGGGTCATTGCCAAAAGGCCCGAGATGAAAACCCTCGACTGGAGGGAAGTTCTCTCCCTTGGCGTTGACACGCTCGTCGAGAACCTTAGGGGAGTTGACATATCGGAGCTCGTTCCTCCAAATGCACTAATCCTCCGCGAGCCCAGTCCGGAAAGCGTTGCCGAGCTCCTGAGCGGGGAGCGAGACGGACCTCTGATAGTGGAGACCAAAAACGCGAAAAAGTACAGCGACTTCGATTTCTCCGCTTACGTGAGGATTCCGCCCCTAACGAGGGAAGAATTTGCCGTGGAGCTCTCATCGAGGCTTGGCTTTAACGTGCCCCTTAGATTCGTCAACCTCCCGGAGGAAAAACTGAACCTGAGGAACGTCGAGGCCCTGGCAAGGCTGGTGGAAGCGCTCGTAAAGAGGGGCCTTGAGAGGGAAGAGGCCCTGAAGATTGCAATAAGGCTCAACGCCTCAAGGCCTTGAAGTACGCCTTAACGGCCTCCCTGAAGGCTGAATTCAGCTTTCCGAGGACGGCGTTAACTTTCTCGCGCCCCTTCCTGTCCCCGGCGAGGTAGCTTAGGAGGAGGCACTCATCAACACTCAGCTCCCCGATTTCCTCAGGCTCTTTTCCACCGAGAATCCTCTCGAGGAGGGGCCTTACCCCTTCGCTCCTCCTTTCGAACTCAAGCCAGTCCACGCTCAGCTTGTCCCCATTGGAGATAAGTTCACCCGATTCCTCAACGTAGGGTCTCACCTTCTCGCCGAGGGGGGATAAGAGAACCCGCTCTATGAAGTCCTCGACATAGGTTAAGTCATCGGCAAGCCTCTTGGCATCAACCACGTCGAGGCTCTCAAAGAGAGCGAGAGCAGTGAGGTAGCACTTCGCCGCGAAAGGCACGTTGGGAATGTAAACGGTCCCGTTCCTCACCTCAACCCTTTCACCGGGTTTTCTCTTCAGATTCTCAAGGAGCATGCCAAGGGGATAGCTGAGGCTCTTAACGCAGAATTCAAGCTCGTCCATGTTCTCACCGGCAGAAGTTGTTCGGCCCACCTAAAAGCCTTTCGTCAGGTTTTTAGGTTTTTGAGCTGAGAGGGTAAGGGTGGGAGAATGGAGTGGGTTGAAATAAACGGTTCCTACGGCGAGGGCGGAGGGCAGATACTCAGGACGGCGGTTGCTCTGTCCGTAATCACAGGAAAGCCCGTGAGGGTATATAACATCCGCGCCAACAGGCCCAATCCAGGGCTTAAAACACAGCACCTCCACGGGATTTTAGCCCTGAAGGAGCTGAGCAATGCGAGGGTTAAAGGCGCTCAGGTCGGCTCAACGAGGCTCGAGTTTATCCCTGGAAAGCCCGAGCCGAAATACATCCGCGTTCCGATAAAAACAGCGGGCAGTATAACCCTCGTCCTTCAGGCTTTGCTTCCGGCTATGGCCTTCACCGGGGGTAGCTTCGAGGTAACCGGAGGAACCGACGTCCCCTGGAGCCCACCGGTGGATTACCTAAAAAACGTCACGCTCTTTGCCCTTGAGAGAATGGGACTAAAGGTTGAGCTCGAGATAAAGAGGAGGGGCCATTACCCGAAGGGTGGCGGTCTGGTAGTTGGGAAAGTTGAACTCTGGGGGGAGAGGAAACCGCTCATAGCCCTCGAGTGGAGGAAAATCGAGCGCTTTTCCGGGATAAGCCACGCCACCAACTTGCCAGCCCACGTCGCTGAGAGGCAGGCAAAGGCCGCCGAGGAAAAGCTGAGGAGCTTTTACAGCGTTCCGGTCGAAATAGAGAAGGAGGTTTCGCGCTCTCTCGGACCGGGGAGCGGAATAGTGGTTTGGGCCGAGACGGACTCGCTGAGGCTCGGGGGAGATGCCCTTGGAAAGCGCGGTAAGCCGGCAGAGGTTGTCGGCAGGGAAGCGGCGGGTGAGCTCCTCGACCAGCTGACGACCCGGGCGGCCGTGGATAAGTTCCTCGGCGACCAACTGATACCGTTTTTGGCCTTTGCTGGAGGAGAGATTGGCGTTGCCAAAATCACGAGCCACCTAGTTACCAACGTCTGGGTCGTGGAGCAGTTTTTGGGCAAGATCTTCGAGGTGGAGGGAGAGGTTGGGGAGCCCGGAAGGGTGAGGGTGGTGAGAAGGGCGGAGGTTAACTGTTGAAAAAAGCGAAGGCGTTAAATATGCGTGGAGTGAAATCTTTTCAGGTGTGGGTATGGAGGGTGTGGAGTACATATACGACGAGCAGGGGAGGATTAAGGGCGTTATCATACCCCTAGAACTCTGGGAAAGGATAAAGGGGGGTTCTTCGAGCCGTCAGAGTACCGGGGTATTTACAGGGGCAGGAAAGACCTTGAAAAGGGCCTCAAGGAGCTGAGGGAGGAATGGGAGAGGGATTTCCGATTGACACTAACATTCTCTCTATTATCTTGCGGACGCAATTCCAGCGGAGGAACTCCCGAGGGTCGAGGAAATCCTCAGGAAGAGTTTCAATGTCTCCATAATCACGAAGATGGTGGATGTTGTGACCGGAATTCTCCTCGAATACGGGGAGCTGATAAGCCCGATAGTCATCAAGCCGGAGGAGTTTAAAAATAGAAACGACAGTTTCATAAGGACGGTTTTGGAAGAGGGAAAGCCCCTCTACTCCTCCGGTTTCATTACGCGATTTTTCAAGACTGGCCTTTTGCGACCTCCAAGAGAAACCTCTCGGCCCCTTCGAGGTCGTTCTCGCGGAGGTGCGCTATAACCATTGCGTAGAGACCGGCCAGCTCAAGGTTTTCCTTACCGAGCCCTCTAATGTCGTTCCAGAGCCTTTTCTCAAGTCCCCTCAGTGCCTCCTCGCCGGCGTTAGCGATTTTGAGACCCTGGATAACGCCGAGGAGCTTGGTGGCCTCTCGGTGTATTTCTTCCGAACTTTGGCTTTTTATCCAACCGTTTTGAAGGGGCGGTTTGGTAGTTTGCATCCGACTCACGGGCGTTTTGTGTAGGACTGGTTTTCTTTTCCTTGCATGGAACTCTTTGGTGAATAACGTGTCCAGGAACTTGTTTAATTTCTCAAACTTTTCAAACTCATCCACGGGTATGTATGACTTCCCTGCCTTACCGAGGTATTTCGATACTTCTTCGGCGGCATCTATTGCCAATTTGAGATATTCTCTCAGTCGCTCTTTTGGCCATGTTCTTATGTGGTATGCTTCGGCTAGGGCATCTAGGAATTTGTCTTGGAGCTGTGGGTCCTTTTTCAGTTTTTCAAATTCGGGCAGTAGATACCCCTCTAAAAGCACAGCTTCCTTTGGTGGCGGGATCTTCAAGGTTCCGTACTCTTCTTCCACATCTTTCTTGTGATTGTAGAATATCAGCCCTTCTGCTATTTTTTCCAGCATTGCATCTGTTCTTTTCCCGAATTCTTCGGTGTCTGTGAGTTTGTGGAACATTGCCGGCAAGATTGTCATCAGGCCAACAAGCGTGTTCCATTTCTGTGCATCTTCGGGGCTTTTGTGAATGTACGTTTTCCCGTAATGTGGGAAGTAATCGTGTGTGTGTTAGTGCTTCCCATATTGCGCGCCTTCTTGTTTTCGCATCTGTGCCAGGGCTTCCAGGAAGCTCTCCGTATTTTTTCTTTATAAACTCTTCCATTTTGATGCGGTGACCAGCCAGCGTGTGATTATAAGTAATGTTATCGACTATTGCGAAGTCTGCAGCGATCTTTTTCATCCACCCGATTTTCTTCTCGTATTTCTTGTCAGATTTCTTGACGATGTAGTATATCATAAGGATTGGGAGAACTGCCCTCAGCTTTCCCATGAGGAACCCTCAGGTAATTATTTCAGGAAGAGTTCTATAAATCGCTTTTGGTTTACTCCTCCATCTCAAGCCCATAGACCTTCTCCGGATTTTCCACATGAATCCTGTAAACGTCCTCCTCAGTAAAGAGGCCGTTCTGGAGAAAGGCCTTGGTTCTCCGCGGAACGGTCTTCGGCCCCAAAACGGCTCCGGGACGGCGTTTGTCGTCTATGTAGTCCGTCTCCATCATAAAGCGGTTACCCTGCTTTATCGCCTCCTCGATGTTCTTCCTACTCGCTATGATACTCGGGAAGACGCCGACCTCTTCAGCCACTTTCACAAGTGGTGGTGAGAAGTGCTTGACAACTTTGTAGGGCTTTATGCCAACCTCCTTAACGTACTCCCCCAGCTCCCTGAACTTTTCCTCGTCAAAGCTTTCAGTGTGGAGCTGAACGGCGCAGTCGGCTTCTTTTGCTAGACTCATCCCGTACTTCATCAGCTCGATGCTGGCGTTCCATATCTCTTCGCTCACCTCGTAGTGGGGCCTCCCGATTTCCCCTATCGCTACCGCTTTTCCCTCAAAGCAGAGCTTCTGGGCGTATTCCAGAGCTTTCATGACCTCATTTTTGGCGTATTCAAGGCTCTTCCGCTCGGCCAGATGGACGAACTCTGCTGGATGAACACCTACCACCGCAAAGGCTTTGACCGGCGTTTCTCTGTTTATCCTCTCGACGAGCTCAACGTGGAAGTCCATCGCCTTCATGAAGTCCTCCGCTTTCAATCCCGGAAAGCCGTAGTCGTGGGCCGTCTTGTAGACAACCATCAGGTGGGTTCCACCAGCCCTGTGGAACTGCTTTACCGCCTCAAGGAAGAGGCCCTTGAAGGGGTCAACGTGGAAGTGGTCGTCAAGGATTATCATAATTCTCACCCCTACGACTGGTACACCTCGAGGACATCGCCCTTTTTAGCGTTTGTCTTCCCCTCAAGGATTAAGGCAACCCTATCACCGTCAACCGCGAAGTCAACACTTTTCCTGTCCCTCTGGATTTCCCTAATTAGGGCTACTGCTCTTCCCTTTACCTTGTAGCCCGGATAAATAACGCCCTCAACCGTGCCGATGAGCGTTTCCCTGCCAAAAACTGTTAAGACTTCTTCCACAAGGAACCTACCCACTAGTCTCCGTGAGGCTATGAACTCTCCACCTGCATCTTCCTTTTTCAGCCGTTTCAGAAAGTCGAAGGGCCCCATGCTCTCACCGGGAGAACTTGGAGAAAGAAGACAAAAGCTTATCCCTCAAATTGGGCTTCCAAACTCTAAGTTGGGAACCTTTTGTTACAAACTTGTGCTTCAATGCACATTTATAAACATAGAAAGCCAATAGCTTTTCACAAACGGTGATGCTTATGGAGAACCGTAGATACCTTTCAGAGTATCCTCCCGAACCGAGTTCGCTGATTCCCCTCCTCCAGAGAACCCAAGAGCGCTTCGGATACCTGCCGAGAGAGGCCCTTGAGGAGATAGCCAATTACCTCAGAATTCCTCTGAGCAGGGTCTACGGTGTGGCCACCTTCTACGCCCAGTTCCGCTTTGAACCCCTCGGGAAATACATCGTAAAAATCTGCCATGGAACAGCCTGCCACGTGAACGGGGCAATTACTATTGCACAGGCCATAACGGAAGAGCTTGGCATAGAAGAAGGCCAGACGACGGAGGACGGGCTGATAACACTTGAACGCGTTGCCTGCCTTGGTTGCTGTAGTTTAGGACCAGTGGTCATGATAAACGACAAGGTCTTCGGAAAGCTAACCCCCGACAAAGTCAGGAAACTCATCAAAAAGCTCAGGGAGGAGAAGCTCGATGTCTGAGGTAAAGGCTATAGCCGTTGGAATGAACTCCTGCGGAATAGCGGCAGGGGCGAAGGAAACCTATGAGGTCATAAAGGCCGAGCTTGAGAAGAGAAACCTCGACGTTAAGCTCAAGATAGTCGGCTGCGTAGGCATGTGCTACCGCGAGCCCCTCGTTGACATCATAGCCGAGGACGAGATTATAACCTACGGTCACGTTGACCCAAAGAAGGTGTCAAGGATTATAGAGGAGCACGTAGTTAACGGAAAGCCCATCGAGGAGTGGATAGTCAAGCGCGACTGGTGGGAGAGAGGTAAGAGGGAAACTTGGGACGTTGACAACTACTTTTCCAAGCAGGTAAAAATAGTGCTCGAGAACTCCGGCTACATAGATCCCGAAAACATTGATGAATACATCGCCGTTGGAGGTTACGAGGCCCTGAAAAAGGCCCTCCGGATGGAGCCCGAGGAGATAATAGACATCATAATGAAGTCTGGACTTCGCGGGAGGGGTGGCGCGGGCTTCCCGACCGGTCTGAAGTGGAAGTTCACAAGGGAAGCCCCAGGTAACGAGAAGTACGTAATCTGCAACGCCGACGAGGGTGACCCAGGGGCGTTCATGGACAGGAACGTCCTTGAGGGCGACCCGCACCGCGTTATCGAGGGCATGATAATTGGTGCCTACGCGATTGGAGCGACCAAGGGCTTTATCTACGTGAGGGCCGAGTATCCTCTCGCCATCAGGAGGCTGAGGATAGCCCTAAAGCAGGCCCGCGAGAGAGAGTTCTTGGGAGAGAACATTCTTGGCTCCAGCTTTTCCTTCGACATCGAGATAAAAGAAGGAGCGGGTGCCTTCGTCTGCGGTGAGGAGACTGCCCTGATAGCCTCGATAGAGGGCAAACGCGGAATGCCAAGGCCGAGACCACCCTACCCATCCCAGAAGGGCCTCTTCGGAAAGCCGACAAACATAAACAACGTCGAAACGTGGGCAAACGTCCCATGGATAATAAGGCACGGCTGGAAGGCCTTCGCATCACTCGGAACCGAGAAGAGCAAAGGTACCAAAGTCTTCGCACTGTCGGGCAAGATAAGACACGGCGGGAACGTTGAGGTTCCGATGGGAACGACGTTGAGGGAAATACTCTACGACATAGGCGGTGGAACGAAGACCGGAAAGAGGATTAAAGCGGTCCAGCTCGGCGGGCCTTCAGGAGGTTGCATCCCGGAGAGCCTATTTGACACGCCGGTTGACTACGAGAGCGTGAACGCAACGGGAGCTATAATGGGGAGCGGTGGAATGGTCGTCATGGACGAGGATACGTGTATGGTTGACGTTGCCAAGTTCTTTCTCGACTTCACCGTCAAGGAGTCCTGTGGAAAGTGCACCTTCTGCAGGATAGGAACGAAGAGAATGCTCGAAATCCTCGAGAGATTCACCGAGGGGAAGGCAACGGAGGAGGACCTCGAGAGGCTTGAGAGACTCGCCCATCAAGTCAAAGCCGGTTCGCTCTGCGGTCTCGGGCAGACTGCCCCGAACCCCGTTTTGACGACGCTCCGCTACTTCAGAGACGAGTACTTGGCCCATATCGAAGGGAAATGCCCCGCAAAGGTCTGCAAGCCCCTCATAAGGTACGTCATCGTTCCCGAAAGGTGCACCGGTTGTAGGGCGTGTGCAATCCTCTGCCCGGTCAAGGCAATAACCGGTGAGAGGCTCAAGCCCCACGAGATAGACCAGGAGAAGTGCATCAAGTGCGGAACCTGCTACGAGGTCTGCCGGTTCAACGCGATAGAAATCCTTACGGGGGATGAGTGATATGGTAAAGCTTATCGTTGATGGGAAAGAGTTTGACGCCCCGGGGGATAGGCCTCCAATAGAGTTTCTGCGGGAGATTGGCCACGTTCCGGGCTTCTGCTACACTGGGGAGCTTGAACCCTACGGCTCCTGTCGTCTATGCCTCGTTGAGACCGAGAGGGGAATAACAACAGCGTGCACCCTTAAACCTGTGGAAGAAATGCGAATAGAGACCCTTAGCGAGAAGGTCATCGAGATGAGGAAAACCGCCCTTGAGCTTCTCCTCTCGAGCCACTACGGGGACTGTATAGGCCCCTGTCAGGATGCCTGCCCAGCTCATGCGGATATACAGGGCTACCTCGCGCTCATATCGATGGGCAAGTACCATGAGGCCGTTAAGCTGATGAAGGAGAAGTACATCCTCCCGGCGGTGCTCGGAAGGGTCTGCCCGGCCTTCTGCGAGGAAGCATGCAGGAGAAACCTCGTGGACGAGCCTGTGGGGATAAGGCTTGCGAAGCGCTTCGCAGCGGACTACGACCTTGAGAATAACCCCTGGATGCCCGAAATACCACCTTCGACGGGAAAGCGGATTGCAGTTGTTGGGGGCGGACCTGCTGGCCTCGCCTGCGCCTACTACCTCAGGCTGAAGGGCCATAAGGTCACAATATTCGAGGCCATGCCCGAGCTGGGAGGGATGGCCCGCTACGGCATTCCCGCTTACAGACTACCGAGGGACGTCCTCGATAAGGACATAGCCACCGTTATCAGGACAGGAATAGAAATTAGGACAAATACAGCCCTCGGGAGGGACGTGAACTTAGACGAGCTGAGAGAGAACTACGACGCCGTTTTCTTGGCCGTCGGAGCTTGGAAGAGCAGAGAGATGGGAATTCCCGGAGAGGACCTCAAGGGGGTAACGCACGGCATAGAGTTCCTCAAAAAGGTGAACACCGGCGAGGAAGTGGAACTCGGCGAGCGCGTTATAGTGGTAGGTGGTGGGAACACCGCGATGGACGTCGCAAGGACCGCCCTGAGGCTCGGTGCAAAGGTTACCGTTGTCTACCGCCGTTCAAAGGCAGAGATGCCGGCAAACGAGCGCGAAGTGGAGGAAGCCATGGAGGAAGGTATCGAGTTCCTCTTCCTCACTAACCCCGTCAGAATTGTCGGTGATGGAAGGGTAGAGGAGGTAGAGCTAATCAAGATGCGCCTCGGCGACCCAGATTCAAGCGGAAGAAGAAAGCCGATTCCAATTGAAGGCTCGGAATTCCGCGTTAAGGCCGACAATGTGATTCTGGCGATAGGCCAGCACTCCGATGAGGAGTTCCTAAGGGGTCTCGGGATTGAGACAAGGCGTGGAAGGGCGGTCGTTGATGAGATTACGCTCCAGACAAATGTTTTAGGTGTATTCGCGGGCGGGGACCTTGTTCTCGGGCCCTCAACGGTCATCGAGAGCATAGCAACGGGAAGAAGGGCGGCGATAATGATAGACCTCTACCTCAAGGGTAAACTTGAGAAGGCCAGGGAAGTCCTTATGGAGCCGGAGAAGCACATCAAGGAAATCCTCGAGGACGGAGAACTCTACGAACTCCTCTTCGACCTCAGGCCCTACAACCACTGGAGAGATGTAAGAGAGAAGGACTACCGCAAGACACCGAAGAGACCAAGGGTCAAGGCAAAGCTCCTCGACCCTGAGAAGAGGGCAAGGGGCTTCGAGGAAGTCGAGAAAACGTTAAACGAAAGCAAAGCAAGGAGAGAAGCCTCGCGCTGTATGAGCTGTGGCTGTCTGGCCGTCTTCAAATGCAGGCTGAGGGAGTACGCAACAATCTACAATGTAAAGCCCCAGCTGGGCAGGGGAGAAAAGCGTTTCGAAATTGATGAGAGCCACCCTAGGGTTACGCTCGACCCCAACAAATGCGTTCTCTGTGGCCTCTGCGTCCGCTTCACCCAGGAAATCTCAGGCGAAGGTCTGATAGACTACTTGTTCAGGGGTTACAATACAAGGGTTGGACCACCGCTCGGCGATAAGATGGCCGACCTAAGGGGGAGTTTCGTTGGGGAACTGGCAGATATCTGCCCGGTCGGGGCGATAATGGAGAGACCACCCCTCACAAAGCCCGGCCCATGGAAGACGGAAAAAATCAGAACCGTTTGTAACGGCTGTTCCTTTGCCTGCGAAATGGCAGTTGAGGTCTATGCTGGAACTCTCGTGAGGGCTTCAAGTGTCAATAACTCGTGGAACAGATACATCTGCGACATTTGCAGGTTCGAAAGGCCCTGGGAGAAGTCCCTTAAGGGCCCACTTCTCAACGGAAGACCTGTGGGCTGGGAAGAGGCCAAGAGCTTTATTGAAAAAGAAAATTATGCCCTGATTCTGACGCCTGACCTAACCAACGAGGAAATAAGGGCCCTGAAATCCTTCGCCAAGCGGAGGGACATTCCAATAGGGTCAACGGTGAGCGGAAGCCCCTCAACGGCGACCCTCGATGACATTAGGAATGCGAGGAGTGTCCTTCTTATGGCAGACCCGGAGAAGTTCCCTCTCCTCAAGATCCTCCTGAGGGGGAAGGAAATCGTTGAAGAGAACTACGACCTAGCGGTGGTTGAGGGGCCGAGCAAACCCCTTGGAGTTCCAACGCTGGTACTCTGGAATGGTGCAAACGCCGAAGGTCTGCTAAGGGCAGGAATAACTGGCATACCCAAAGTCGAGCGCTACGTAGTTGTTTCCAACGAATCCGTTGAGCTACCGGGAGATATTCTCCTAGTCCCGGCAGGAAAATGGATTGAGAAGAGCGGAACCGTAACTAACGCCCTCGGAATTCATATGAAAGTCGGGAAAAATGGAAGTCGTTCTCCCCTGGAACATTTCTTTTAGTTTTTTAGCTTTCTACCACCACTCAACCACGTCAAAGGGGTGGAGAAATACCTCATTTCTTCCTTCAAGGAGATTGAGTATTGACTTCCGAAACCTGAGGCGTAGCATATCCCCGTGGTCGTGAAGCTCCACAACGGAAGTGGCAACACTCTCAAGTAAGGGAAGGGGGTTCATTGAAAAGCCGTTGATGACGTTGCTCTCTATCAGGTTAAATGTCATCCTCCTACCGTTACCGAGGGTCTCCCTCATGTGATTGACTATGACGTAAATCCCTTTCACGTCGCGCTGGAACCCGAGGAGCCTCTCGAAGCCTGTGACAATGTAAACGTACCGCTCATCGCCCATGGCCCTCTCTATCGCCCTCTCCTTCTTCTGCAGGTATAGGGTGGGGTCCGCCTCAAACTGAATCTTGTCAACAACATGGCCGAGCTCATCAATGCCCCCAATCTTTAGAACCCCCACGTGCTCCAGAGGTGGGGTAATGCCCATGACGTCGAAGTGCCTAAGATAACCGGCAAATGCATCAAAGATGTCCTCAACGAGAACCGGAAGACCGCGCTCGTAGGCGTAGTTCAGGAGAGCATAAAGGGTAAGCTCCGAACCAACGATAGAGTAGTTTTCAATCAGCATAAAGTCACCCATACGAACCGAGCCGAAGAGATTAACCACATCCTCCCTGGAGGCAACGCCTTTGAGTTCAACTACCGCCACGGGAAACACCTCCAACATCTATGGTGAACTCCCTGCCGACAAGGTCAAGGTCAGGACTGCGAAGGATTGAGAGCTTAACTTCAGTGGGATAACTATCAAATACCCAGACGCTGGTAGCTAGTCTCCTGAGCTCGGGATGAACGTAAGCCGGGAGGCTCGATATGAGGCCGGTGTGAACGAGATAGAAGGATTTCCTCCCCCTGTTCCCCACGTAGCGCTGGATTCCGAGGAGGAACCTGTAAAAATCCCTAACGTCCCTGACGAAGTAGAGAAGACTCTCCACGCCAAGAACGAGGTTTAAAGCGGGTTTTTCAAGCGTTCCAACGACCTCCGAAAAAGCTCTGTCGTAGTTCCTCAGAAGGACCCTTGGGTCCGGGTGGAACTCCACCCGCATCACTTTACCCCCAACCTCTCTCCTTCCGCCGGTCTTGAACACATAGGCGTGGCTGAGGTCAACGTCGAGTCCTAGCATTTTGCAGTGAATTAGAATTGTATAAAGGCTGTCGAAATTGTCGTCTATAATGAAGGGAACGCCGTTTTTCCTAGTGTAATCGGCAAGGAACTTAAGGGCAAATTCAGGGACGTATGAGGTTTCGTACTCAACGACAACTGTTTCCCCGGGCCTCACCAGTTCGACAAGTTCCGATACTGTAACTTCCACCGTGACCCCCTTACCGAATCTGCAACCCCGGGAGTAAAATACTTTTCTGCTCTCAAACTGGAGGGACGGACAGGAACCCCAAACACTAGAAGGTCTAAGAAATCCAGGAAAGCCCACCACAACTCTGCCCCTATAGACGAGGGAAAAATTACAGCAGGCCAAAGTGACCGATACAGGGGACCAAAAATAAAGGAAGAAATTTAGATAACGGCCGGAATCCCCGGAATCCTCGGGAAGGGTTGAACCTCCGCTATGTGTTTCGCTCCGACAATGTAGCGGACGAGTCTCTCTACCCCAACCCCAGCCCCGGCGCTCGGTCTTAGAAGGCCGGCCCTGGCAACCTCAAGGTATGGCCTGAAAGCTTTCTCGCTCAGACCGGATGAGCGTATCTTGGCGAGTATCTTTTCGTACTCCCACTCCCTCTCTCCCCCGCTGGAAACCTCACCGTAGCCCCCTGGAAGATAGAGGTCGTAGTTCCTCCAAATTCCGTCAACTTCCCTGTCGTAGAACTCCCTTGGGATTCCGGTTATCCAGAAGGGCTCTTCCAAAGCTCTGCTCGCTTCCTCCTCGCTTCCAAACTCCTCCCTGATTTCCTCAATGGTGAACCTCCTGAAGGGCCTCCTCACCTTTGGCAGTTCCCTCTCAAAGGACTCCCAAACGACCGGTCTAAGCTCCCTGAAAAGGCCAGTGATTAGCTCCTCTATGAGGCCCATAACGTCGTCCATGCTCGCCCCAGCGATTTCCATGT